>NZ_SIXC01000011.1 GCF_004309735.1 Desulfovibrio legallii | reverse complement strand
CGGCGCACCATTTCTTCTCGACTACGAACCGTCAGTTTGGCATTCTTATGGCTGTTCACCCTTTCCCCCTCTCGGTTTGCTGTTGTCTGTTAACTCCAGCTTTACCGATTTGGGGAGGGTGAACAACCTATTGAAACACTACATCTAGGTCCGTATGCGTTTTCCGTCCAGTTCTTCCTTCCCCAAAAAACGGGCCGCGCCGGCAGGGGCGGCCCGGCGCGGCCTTTGCGCAACACGCCCGCAAGCGGGCGGCCGCACCTGCCCGCTTACGCGGGCAGGCCCAGTTGCAGGCGGATATGGCGTATATCCGCCGCTTCCGGTTTGAAGGGGTAGTTGCGGATGCCGGGGCCGGGCCTGCCGTTGGCGTAAGGCCGATTGCAGGCCACTTCGCCGTCGCGGCCCGTGCAACCGCTGGTGCGGAAGGGTTCGCCCCCCGCAATAACCGCCTCCAGTTCCGCCTGAGGCAGGCCGTAGCTGGTCACGGCTCCGCGCTCGTTATAGCTGAAGTCCCTTTCCTGTGCGCGGTCGTGGTCAATGAGCCAGCGGGCCAGCTGGATGCGGCGGTACTGGTCAATGGGCGGGGGCAGGCGCTGAGCCAGGGGCGAGCCGCCTTCGGGGTAAAAGGAAAAGAGATGGGTGTTGCCGCCCATATGACGCACGCGCTGCATGGCCCGGCACATGTCGGCCTCGGTTTCGCCCATGCCCACCATAAAATGCGCGCCGGCCATATCCCGGCCAAAGACTTCCAGGCTCTCGCCCAGGCAGTCCCAATAACGCTTCCAGGTGTGCGGGCCGCCCACGCCCGAACCGCGGTAGTGGTCAAACAGCTCTGGGGTGGCCAGGTCAATGGCCACGCCGATCTTGTCCGCGCCCGCGTCGCGAAAGCGCTTCAGATTTTCACTGTTGAGGATGGTGGGCGAAATAAGCAGAGAAACGGGAATGTCCACGGCCGTGCGCAGACGGCGGCAGATGTCCTCCGTATCGCGCGGGGCGCGGCTGTTGGTGAGCATGGAGATGCAGATGCGTTTCACACGGCTCTGACGGCGCGCCATGCCCTCAATAATGGCGTCCAGGGCAAATGCGGGCCAGGTGACGCGGATGAAGCTCTTGCATGTGCTCTTTTTTTGGGCTTTGTCGCCGGAAAGCCCGCAGTAGGCGCAGCGGGCCGCGCAGCCGGAACGGTAGGTCAGCAGCAGATTAATGCAGCCCAGGCAGGCATTGCGGTAAAAGCTGCCCGGCGCGAAGTCCAGCGTCATGGCGGCGGCCAGGCTCATGCGCAGCACTTCCGGGCTTTCGGGTTGCGGGGCGGAGCTGCACGGGGCCTCTTGGCAGGTCAATTGCGGGACTGAACTCATAGCTTCCTCTCAAGGCTTACCAGGCCGCCGCGCCCGCGCCCAGGCGGACAGAGCAGCAGGTTTTGTAAAATGTCGGTTCCAGACCCAGTTGCCGGGCCAGGTCCACGGTTTCTTCCGAGGGCAGGGCCATGCGGCTTACCCCGGCCCGCAGGGCCAGCGCTTCCAGAACGTCGGCGTTGCGCGGCCGGGCGCAGCCCAGGCTGATTTCCGTCTCCGGCATGAGCTCACGCGCGCGGATGAGCACCCCGCAGACTTCCTCGGCCGTGATAGCCCTGGCCTGGGCCATGTCCGTACCGGGCAGGCGCATGCAGGCCACCACCACCAGCAGGGGCGGGGGTCTTCGGGCCAGCAGCTCCAATGCCGCGCCCTCGCCCAACAACTGCCCGAAGTGCAGCCCGGCAATAATATGCGGCACCACGGGCAGACCGGCGGCGTCCAGGGCCTCCAGGGTGCGGTGCAGGCGCTCCTGGCCGTCGGACAGGTGATAAACCTGCGCATAGGTCGCCGCGCTGCCGATGACGTCTACCAGAGCCTGGTCCACCCCTGCCCGCTTGAGCTCCAGGGCCGCGGCCGCGTCCAGCAGACCGCAGTGCACGGAAACAAACAGGCCCGTTTCCGCCTTCACCCTGGCCATGGCCGGCAGGAGCGTCCGCCAGGGCACGCGCCCACGGCCGTCGCAGCCGCCGGAAAGCAGCACGCCGCGCACGCCCTGGGCCGCCAGCTGACGGCAACGCTCCAGCAGCTTTTGGGGCGCGGACACGTCGGGCATGCTTTTGAGCAGTTGCCCCCCGCAGTGCGCGCAGCCCTGGGCGCAGCGCACGCCCGTGACGGAAAGGGCCGGATACTGGCCGCACACGCCGTTGCGCACGAACATGCCCGGCAGATAAAAAGCCACACGCTGCCCGAAACGCCGACGGGAGAGCGCCCCGGCCCGTTCCAGCCGGGCGTTGTCCCAGATAAATTCCTCCGGCACAGAGCGGTCGGCGAACTGCGTTCCCGGCGCAGACGGACGCCCCGGCGCGGACGCATCCCTTCCGGCCTTGACAGGCTGGGGGGATTGCGCGGGCAGGCGTTCTCGCTCAAAGGCGGCGTCAGGAAGCGGCATAGTATTCCCTGAATCCTATCCAGAACCGGTTAATGGCCGCGTCCAGCGGGCCCTTGTAGGCCTCCCACTGGCAACGGCGCTGGTGGGCGTGGGCCAGGACGTCGCCATAAAACTCCGTCCATTCTTCGCCATAGCCGTGCAACAGCTCCGTGGAGCCTTTCCGCACGGCCAGGGCGGCCCAGCGTCCGGCCATGCGCCCGCCCATGACAGCCTGAAAAATGCCCGCGCCCGTGATGGGGTGGGTATGCCCGGCGGCGTCGCCCGCCAGCAGCACGTTGTCCGCCACGCAGGGACGAGGCGCGCCTGCGGGAATCCAGCCGCAGGTGCTGCCCAGCTCGCAGTCGCCCACCAGGCCCAGGCCCGCCAGCCCGCGCACAAAACGCTGCAGCACCCGCCGCAGGCCGGGCCGCCCCGCCTGCGGCAGCATGCCCAGGCCCACGTTGGCCACGTCCCCCTTGGGGAACAACCAGGCATAGCCCGCCGTGACGCTTTCATCAAAATAGATGTGGGTGTGCTCCAGCTTTTCCCGCAGGGGCAAACGCACCTGCACCGCGGGCAGGCAACGGCTCCGGCCTAGTCCGGCCCAATGGGCCACCCGCGACTGTGGGCCGTCCGCCCCGATGATGACCGTGGCCCGCACCCGCAGGCGCGTCCCGCCGGGACCGGCCAGCAGTACGGTCCCGTCTGCCGCGCGCGTCAGGGCGCTGTGCCCGACAAGCAACTGCGCGCCGGCCCGCACCGCCGCGTCGGCCAGGGCCTGATCAAACAAATGCCGGTCAATGAGGCAGCCGGGCGCGGCCATGTCCTGAATGCAGCGGCCGTGCAGAAAACTGCGCATGCCTGTGGTGTTCTGGACGATGTAGCCCTGCCCCACGTCGGCCTGGCCCACCAGCAGGGCCGGGATGTATTCGGCGCAGCGCACGGGCAGGCCCACCACGGGTCGCCGTTCCGCCAGCAGCACGTGCGCGCCCTCCCAGGCCGCGGCGCGGGCCGCGCTGGACCCGGCGGGCCCCGCGCCCACTACCAGAATATCGCAGGTTACGTCGCGCATGCTTCCTTCTCCTGTTCCCGCCCGGCCACGTCCAGGATGGTCTGCAGCAGGGCGACGTTCAGCCCGGTCTGGTCTTTGAACTGACCCCGGTGGGCGGCTTCGCTCTGGTCCAGCTCGTAGCAGGTGGTATTTTCAATATCCACCAGGATGCCCGGCAGGCCCATACGGTCAAAGTCCTCGGCGTGCTTGACGAAAAACGGGCGGCAGCAGCAACCGATAAAGGCCGGCGCGCCCGCGTCCTTGAGCCGGGCCAGCTCCACCATCAAGTCCTCATAATTGACCACGCAGACCGTCTCCAGGTCGCGCTTTTGCCCCAGGGTCCAGGCGTCGCCCACGCTGCAGCGTCCGCAGGCCAGGCAGTCCTTGGAGGTGCGGCAAGCGCAGTCCTTGAGCTTGGCGCAGTACGGCAGGAGCAGGGCGCGCGGCCCGGCGGCCAACACCTGGTCAAAGCTGCCGTTGGTGGTGTAGATGCGGTTGCACTCCGCCAGGGGGATGCCGTGGCGGGCGATGGCCGCTTTTTCCAAGGCCATGCGCAGGGGAATGCAGATGTCCTCTGCGCCCATGTCCGGAATGGTGATGCGGTCCTGGGCAAAAAAATCGCGCACAACGGCGCAGAGCCCTTCTTCATCCAGAGGACGCCCGCGCAAGGCGGCCTCCAGGTCAAACAGCGCCCGGCCCGGAAAAGACAGAAAGTCGCCGGTAATGTACACATTATTGAGCCGCCCGCGCGGCAGATTGACCTGCAGGGTCACCCGCACCAGGCCGTAGGGGCTTTTGCGCGCGCCCTGCACCACCTCGGTTTTCTCATAGGTGGGCCGCACCATGTCGATCCACTCCGGCGAGCGGAAATGGGGCAGGCGTGCGGCCAGTAGATCTTCTTCCTCGGCCGTGAGCCCGCCGGGCGTAAATTCGATGTCAAAGTGCCGGGCAAAGGCCTCGGCCAGGCGCTCTTTGACTTCGGCGGTCTGCGGCACGCACCCCAGCTCCCAGGCCAGACAGGTGACCCGCTTCTTGATGGAGTCGATTTCCTTGGCTTTGAGCTTTTCCACAGGCACACGCAGGCATTTGAGCATGGTTTCCACGTCAAAATCCACCAGCAGCGTGCCCTGGAACATAAAGGCGCTGTCGCTTTCCGTACCGCCCGTGCCCGTGATTTTACGGCCCGCCACCTCAATATCGTTGCGGGGCCGGAAGGCTGCGTCCAGCCCCAGAGCGCGCAGGGCCGTCACCGTGGGTTCGCACATACGCCGGAACAGGGCCGCGTTGGGAATGCGCACCCCAAAAAATTCCTTGGCGCAGATGACTTCCCAGCCGATCTGACTCTCGTCGAACAGCAGACCGCCTCCCCCCGTGATGCGGCGGTTGACCTCAATGCCCTGGGCCCAGCAGTAGTCCAGCCGGATTTCCTCCTGCACGGACTGGTGAAAACCCACCAGAGCCGCCGCCGGACTGAACTGCAGAAACCTGAGCGTGTCCGTGGAACGCCCCTGCCCGCGGATCTCCAGTAAGACCTCGTCCAGAGCCATGTTTTCCGCCGCCGTCATGGGCGGCAGATCCAGCAGTCGCCAGCGCGCTGTCATAAGGGCAAACTCCTTGAGGACGGGAAAAGGAATGAGATTTTGCGGGGAAGGGACCCTCTTGAAAAAGAGCCTCCTCCCACGCGTCCCTTCCCCCCAAAACTTTTACGCCACACAGGGGACGCGGCCTGTAATAACACCATAAAATGCCGTAACTCCCCGGACGTAGCCTGGGACGTGAAAATCCACCGGACAGAAAAACCGAAAAAACGCCCGCCGCCCCCAAGCGTCCAACGGGGGCCCAGGGGGGCGCTGCCCCCCTGGCCGCCGAAGGCAGCACCCATCCTTCCCCCGGCCCCGCCCGTTACGCGCCGGGCTGCGCCGCCTGGGCCTGTCCTGCGCCGGGCTGCGCCGTCTGGGCCGCTTCAGACGCCAGCTTGCGTCCCGCTGCCAAAGACAGGGCCACCAGCTGGCTCAGGTCCATTACGTCGATATTGACCTTGTTGCGTTTGGCGTAGGTGGTCATGGTGCGCACGCACTGCTGGCAATTGGTCACAATGGCCTGCGCGCCCGTGGCCATGGCCTCCTCCACCTTGCGCTGGGCCATGCTGGCGGAAAGGTCGGGGTCGATCATTTCCAGGTTGCCGCCGCCGCCGCAGCACAGGCAGTGTTCGCGGTTGTGGGCCATTTCCACCAGGGTCAAACCGGGGATGCGGGCCATGACCTCGCGCGGCGGGTCAAACACGCGGCCGCCGCGCCCCAGATCGCAAGGGTCGTGGTAGGTGACGGTCATGGGCAGCGGCCCCAGGGGCAGGCGGTTGTTCAGGGCCAGGTCGATGACCACTTCCGAGGCATGGGCCAGTTCAAAAACCGGGGGATAGTGCTCCCGCCAGATCTGGTAGCAGGAGGGGCAGGTGAAGACCACCTTGCGCGCCCCCCGCGCCTTCACGGCGGCCACGTTGTGCTCAATGATGGCGGGCAGGTCCGCGCTCTGCCCCGAGCCCAGCAAGGGGAAGCCGCAGCACCATTCGTCCCCGGCCATGATGGTAAAGTCCACTCCGGCGGCTTCCAGAATTTCCACAAAAGCCATGGGGATCTTCTGGGCCAGGGGAAAGTAGGCCCCCACGCAGCCCGTAAAGTAGACCACCTCAGCCGTATCCTTCTGGTAGCCGTGGCGCGGCGCTTTGCGCATATCCTCCACCCAGTCGCCGCGTTCGTCGTTGTCTTCGTCAAAGACGTTGTGGCTGCCGGAAAGGTTCTGGCGGATCATGCGGATTTTCTCCGGCGCGTCGCCCGTGCGGGCCAGCTCCTCACGCAGGGAGAGCCAAAGGTCCTTGAGGGGCAGGCCCGCGGGGCAGACCTCCTCGCAGTCGCCGCAGAGGGTGCAGCGAAACACGGACGTGCCATAGCTTTTGAGGGCTTCGGGCGCCAGCTGGGGTTCCCGCCCCAGCACGTCCAGAAAGGCCCGCCAGAAGGGGTTGCGGTCCCGCAGGAGCTTTTTGAGGTTGGCCATGCGCACCTGGGCGGAAAGGTCCGCATCGCCCGTGGCCACTACCGCCGGGCAGACGTCCAGGCACTGGCCGCACTGGGTGCAGGCGTCCAGGGCCAGGCGCTGCCGGATGCCGAATGCAGACTGGGGCATTGTTTAGTCCTTCTTGAACTTCTTCACATCCTCCAGCAGCCAGGGTTCCAGCACGTCCTTGCCGCCGTGGATGAGAGCGTTGATCTGGCTCATGTCCGCGGGCTTGATTCTGTACATCCAGCCCTTGCCGTAACAATCGCTGTTAATGAGGCCGGGGTTGGCTTCCAGTTCCTCATTGACGGCGACCACTTCGCCGTCGGCCGGACTGTAGACCGTGCCCAGCCATTTGCCGGACTCCACCTTGGCGAACTTTTTGCCCGCCGTGACGGCCTTGCCCACAAAGGGCAGCTGCACAAAGACGATCTGCCCGGCCAGCTTTTCCGCGAAATCGTCCATGCCGATGACCAGTTCGTCGCCCTCCACGCGGACCCAGAAGTGGCGTTCGTCGTAGTACAGGTCTTCGGGGATGTTGTAACCGGCGATTTCCATGAATAGTCTCCTTTATGGGTAGTGCCAGGGCCTAGTGGCGGCCCCGCAGGGTTTGGACCAGCAGGTAGAGCGGCGAGGTGAAGATGTGCCGCAACTGGCTGAAGGGAATGTAGGCCACGGTAAGCGCCGTGATCACGGCGTGGGCGTACCAACCCCAGCCGTAGACCCGGGCCAGGGCGGACGGCGACGCGGCCGCAAAGACCTGGGCCAGAGCATAGCCGGCAAAGGCCCATGCGCTGCCCTGGGGCAGGCCTGTAAGCGCAATGCGCAGGCCCTCCAGCACAAAGCCCGTGAGGGTGATGGCCAACAGCAGCCACAGGGCGGGCCAGTCGTGCCGGGGCGCGTTGGCCGCCGTCTTCTTTTCACGCCGCCAAAGCACGGCCGCCGCCGTCAGACCCGCCAGCAGCACCAGACCGCTCAGGTCATAGAGCAGCGCCGTGGGGCCCCAGTCCTTGTTGAGCAGGAGCCAGGGCCACTGCGCGGCCGGAGCCCACAGAGAACCCAGCAACCCCAGCAGGCCCCAGGCGCAGCGGAACAGGAAGGGGAAGAAGATGCAGGCGTGCACAGCCCAGCGCAACGGCGCTTCGCGGTACAGACGGCCCTGCAGGAACACGTCGCCAAAGAATGCGCGCCAGCGGTTTTGGGCCGGAGCGTGTGGCGCGGGCGCGGGGCAGCCGTGGGTCTGCCCGGCGGCGGCATCCCCGGTCTTGGCGTCCGCAGCAACGGCTTTGGCCTCTCCCTTGCCCAGATTGGTGGTGGAAAGCCAGAACAGGCCCAGTACCGCAAAGCCCAGCAGAAACACGGCCAAGCCCAGACGGCTGGGCGTATCCTGCACGCTGAAGGTGGCGGCGTGGCAACCCATGCACAGCACGCTTTTTGGCGGCAGCACGGCGTTGGCCGCGCCCACCGCGCCGTTGCCGGCGGGGCTTTGCGGCGTCACAACAGCACTGTGGCAGCGCACGCAGGATGCCGTGCCCGGCTTGAGGGCCATGCTGTGCACCTGCAGGGAACCGGCGTTGACCGTAAAGCCCACGCGCCCTTCCGCCGTGCGCACGGGGGTGACGCCCGCCAGATGGCAGGCCCCGCAGTCCACGCGGCTATGGGCCTCATGAATGGTCTTTTCGTCATGACGGGTATGGCAGGCAAGGCAGTTGACCTGCGCCTGCCGGTTGTGCGGAAAGCGCGCGGCCTCCTTGTGGCAGGTAAGGCAGTTCATGTCCCCGTGGGTCATGGCGGCAAAGGCTGCGCTGTCCATTTTGCGCGCCGGGCCCTGAGCCTCCGGCCCATGGCAGGAAAGGCACATGACCGGCTGCGTGGGGCTTTTGCCCCTGGCAAAGACGGCGCTGCCCGCTGCGGCGGCCCCGCCCGTGACCCTGCCGTGACAGGTGAAACAGGCGGCCACTTCCGGCGCGGGCTTCGGCAGATCCTTTTTGGCCTCGTGGCAGACGTTGCAGGCGGCGCGCATGTCGCTCTGCGGGGTCAACCCTTTGGCGCGGGCCTCCGGGCCGAGCACCGTGTGCGGGTTGTGACAGGCGACGCAACGGTTGTAGTCCTGCGTCTTCATGAGCGGCTTGCCCGCGTGCCTGCCCTGAGCCAGCTCTTCTTCCACAGCGGCATGGCACATGAGGCAGGTTTCGCGGTTAAAGGCCGTGCTGGCGGCTTTGTTGAGCTTGTCCAGCCGGGGGTGGTCGCCGTCGGCCTGGTCCGGATGGCAGTCCGCACAGGCTATATCCCTATGGGCGGAAGCGTGAAAGCCCGCCTCGTCCACAAACCACGAAGCGGCCCGCGCCGCCGCCGGCCAGCAGGCCACGGCCAGCACGCCCAGCAGGGCCAGCAGGACGGCAAAGCCGCGTTTGCCTGATCTCCATTCCATACGCCTTCTCCTGAAGCGTTTCACGGCGCGGCCTGTTGCCGCATCCGCACAGCGCAGCGCGCCGGTTCTTGTATACTCTTCGTGCCCTTCGCCTGCCCATCTGCCGCGCAAACCGCCACGTCCGGCGTTACGGCCGGGGGCGCAGCCCCGGCGTCACCAGCAGGGTGCGCCCCGCAAAGCCCGCAGGCGTGGGGGCCGCGCTTTTGCCCAGCATGGCTTCAGCACGGTACGAACTGCGCACCAGCGGGGCCGAAGCCACATGCGTAAAGCCCAGGGCAAGGGCCACGCGCTTCCAGTGTTCAAATTCGTCCGGGGCCACGTAGCGGGCCACGGGCACATGGCTTTTGGAGGGAGCCAGATACTGGCCCAGGGTCAGCAAACGGCAGCCGTGAGCGTGCAAATCGCGCAGGGTAGCGCGGATTTCGTCCCAGGTTTCGCCCAGGCCCAGCATAAGGCCGGACTTGACCTGCAGCCCCCAATCCGCAGCGCGGGCCAGCACGTCCAGCGAGCACTCGTAGTCCGCCCGCGGCCGCACCTGGGCAAAAATGCGCCGCACAGCCTCAATATTGTGATTGAACACGTCGGGCCGGGCTGCGCACACAGCGTCCAGGGCCGTCCAGTCGCCCTGAAAATCGGGCACCAGCACTTCCACGCCGGTTTCGGGGCTCACGCCTCGCACGGCCTCGATCACCCGCACAAAGTGCCCGGCCCCGCCGTCGGGCAGGTCGTCACGGGTCACGGAGGTGATGACCGCATAGCGCAGGCCCATGCGCTGCACGGCGCGGGCCACATGCTCCGGCTCCGCCTGGTCCAGGGGCGCGGGACGCCCCTTGCCCACGGCGCAGTAACGGCAGCCGCGCGTGCAGACGTCGCCCATGATGATGAAGGTGGCCGTGCCCCGGCTGAAGCATTCGCCCCGGTTGGGACAAAGGGCCTCCTGGCAGACCGTGTGCAGGCCCAGGCCGTGCACCAGTTCTTCCACCGGGCGCACCCCGGCGGCCGGGCGCAGCCGCACGGTAAGCCAGGACGGCCGTCGGGCGGGCGGTTCCGGCCGAATCGCAAAGTCAAAAGCCTGGGCAAAGGCCGCGGCGAAGCGTTCGGCCACTTCGTCCAGATCCACCGGACGGCCCAGCTCTTCCTGCATGGAGGTCATGCGCTCCGTGGGATTGCCGCAGGGCGTGATAAGGCGAAAATAGTTCAGGTCCGTAGTGACGTTGAGGGCCATGCCGTGGAAGGTCACCCAGCGCCGCACGGACATGCCCACACTGGCGATTTTGCCGCCGTTGACCCACACGCCGGGGCCGTGCACGCCCAGCTCCGGCGTGAGGCCGTAGTCGCGCAGCACYTGGGCCACAGCCCCGCAGAGGGTTTCCATATACCAGCGCAGATCCTTGGCCCGCAGGCGGATGATGGGATAGGCCACCAGTTGCCCCGGCCCGTGAAAGGTGGCCATGCCGCCCCGCTCTACCCAGAAGAGCTCCACGCCGTGGGCGCGCAGGTAGTCTTCGCTCACGTGCAGGTGTTCCGCCAGACCGCCGCGCCCCATGGTCACCACGGGCTCGTGCTCCAGCAACAACAGGGTATTGGGCGCGCGCTCGGTAAGGCGCGCCTCCACCCGGTCTTTTTGAAAATCCAGGGCTTCACCGTAGGGCACACGGCCCAGGCGCAGCACCTCAAGGGGCGGTTGCGGTGCAACAGTGGCGGCAATGGCAGACGACATAAAGCTCATCCTTGAATCTGGTGTGAACGTTGTTGCGGGGGAGGGAACTCTTGTGCAGGCGGTCCCTCCCCCGCGCCCCCTCCCCCAAAAAACCGTACGGTACCGGAGGGAGGCAAAACGCGTTTACGGGTCAGATTTTTTCTCACGCCGACGCGTTCCGGCACGGAACCGTTCCGTTGCAGGACAGCGCATTCTTTACCATCCGGCCCCGGACCGCAACGGGGCTCTCCCGCCACAAGCATCCAAACACGGACGGCAAGGCGCTTGCCCGCTAATTCCGTTTGGGCAGATACAAAGCCCAGCCCGCCGCGTCGCGCGCGGCGTCCACCACAGTTTCGCTGAAGGCCGGGTGCACGCGGAAGCCCTTGGCAAATTCGGCCACGGTGCATTCCAGCTGCATGGCCAGCACGGCCTCGCCGATGATTTCGGAAGCGCAGCTGCCCACAATGTGCACGCCCAGGATTTCGCCGGTGGCGGCGTCGGAAACCATCTTCACCGCGCCGTCCACTTCGCCGCGCAACATGGCGTAGCCGTTGATGGAGTACGGGAAGCCGCCCACCTCCACATCATAGCCCGCGCGCTCGGCCTGCTCTTCGGAAAGGCCCACGGAACCCATCTGGGGGATGCCCCAGATGGCGCGTGAAACCAGATGTGCCGGGAATTTGGCAGTTTTGCCCAGGCAGTTTTCGGCGGCGCAGATGGCCATGGCCGAGGCCGCGTGGCTGAGCATCCAGCCGCCAGTGCAGTCGCCAATGGCATAAATGGTGGGGCAGGCCGTACGGCAGTGTTCGTCCACCACAATGCCGCCGTCTTCCTTAAACTGCACGCCCAGGGCCTCCAGGCCCAGCCCCTGATTGACGGGCTTGCGCCCAGAAACCAGCACCTTGTCCACTTCCACGGCCTGTTCCTTGTCCCCGCTCTTGAGGGTGCAGGCCTTGCCGGACACCTTGACCAGAGTGTGGCGGGGCATGATCTGCACGCCGCGCTCCCGCAGGGACTGGGCCAGACGCTGGCTGGAGTCCTGATCTTCATCGGGCAGAATGCGCGGGCCGGGCACGGCGTAAACCACCTTACTGCCCAGAATGCTCAGAAGCATGGCCATTTCCACCCCGATATAGGTGGGGTCGGTGATCAGCACCGAGGCCGGGGCTTCCGTCATGTCCAGCAATTGGTCCGTGGTGAGGGCCGCACCCTCAAGGCCGGGAACAGAGGGCATGGCCACGGCGCTGCCCGTGGCCACAATGATGTTTTTAGCCTCCAGCTTTTTGCCGCCCGCTTCCACGCTGGTGGGGCCGGTGATTCTGGCCGTGCCGTTGACCACTTCGGCCCCGTTATTGGCCAGCAGGGCTTCCATGCCCATGCGGATATCGTTGGAAACGCCCTGCTTGCGGGCCACCACGGCGCTGTAGTCCAGCTTGCCCACGGTGAGCTGCAGACCGAATTCGTCCGCCTTGCGGGATTGTTCCAGCAATTCCGCGGCGCGCAGCCAGAGCTTGCTGGGAATGCAGCCGCGCATGACGCAGGTGCCGCCCATATGGCCGCCTTCCACCAAAACCACCTTACCCTTGAGCTGCGAAGCGCGGATGGCGGCGGCATACCCGCCGGGACCACCACCTATGACAATGACATCGTACATCATATTCTCCTGAACGCTGGTATGTTGTGCGGCGCGAAACCCCTGCCCCGCGCCGCGTCACGGCTGCCGGGACTAAAACAGCAGCAGGGCCGGGTTTGCCAGGTATTCCGTGACGGTCTTCAAGAATTCCGCCGCGGGCGCGCCGTCCTCCACCCTGTGGTCAAAGGTGAGGCTCAGGCCCATCATGGAGCGCGCCACAATGGCGCCTTCGCGCACCACGGGCTTTTCCACCACGCGGCCCACGCCCAGGATGCCCGTTTCGCCGGGCTTGAGTATGGGGGTAAAGAAGTCCACCACCGAATGGGCCATGTTGGTAATGGTAAAGGTGCCGCCGGACATGTCGTCGGGGCTGAGTCGACCGTCGCGGGCCCGCCCGGCCAGTTCGCGGGCGGCCTTGGCGATCTGCAGCAGGCTCATTTCATGAGCATTGTGCAGCACGGGCACCATGAGGCCTTCGGGCAGGGCCACGGCCACGCCCATGTGCACCTCGCCGTGCCTGGTAATAATGTCGTCGGCCAGGGTGGCGTTCATGCGCGGGTGCTTGAGCAGCGCGCGGGATACAGCCAGGATGAGCACGTCGTTCATGGAAAGGCGGAAGCCCTTGTCCCGCTTGAAGCGCGCCTTGAAATCGGCAATGAGCTCCACGCAGGGGGTCACGTCGGCTTCCGTCACCAGGGTGAGCTGGGCGCTGTTCTGCAGGCTGCCCTGCATGTTGTCGGCAATGATCTTGCGCATGCCCTCCAGGGGCACGCTGCCGGGACCTTCGGCCGGTTTGGCCGCAGCTGCGGCGGGAGCGGCGGCGAATTTTTCGGGATGGAGCACGCGCTCCACGTCCTCGCGCACGATCTTGCCGCCTTCGCCCGTGCCGGTGAGGGCAGTAATGTCCAGACCGGCCTGGGCGGCCACCACGGCAGCCAGGGGGGTGATTTTGATTTTGCCCGTCAGTTCGTGGCGGGCCTGCACATCGCGCTCAAGGATGCGGCCCTTGGGGCCCGTGCCGCTGACGCAGGCCAGGTCCACGCCCAATTCGCGCGCCAGCCGCCGCGCGGCGGGAGAAGCCAACCCTCCCCCGCCAGAGCTTGGGGTCTGCGCGGCGGCTTTGGGCGCGCTTTCCTGGCCCGCTTTAGGCGCGGCGGGCGCGGCTTCTCCGGCAGCGGGAAGCGCTCCGCCCTCCACCCTGGCGGGACTTTCGCCCGGTTCGGCCAAAATGCCCACAACCGTCTGCACGGGCGCATCCTGGCCTGCCGGAACTACGATCTGGAAAAGCACGCCGTCGGCGGGGCTTTCCACCTTGTTGGTAATCTTGTCCGTTTCCACTTCAAAAAGGCCGTCGCCCTTTTGAACCGCGGCGCCTTCGGCCACGAACCATTTGGAAACCTTGCCGGTCTTCATGGTCAGACCGAGTTTCGGCATGGTAAGTTCAATGCTCACTGCTCTCTCCTGCTGCGTTAGACTTGTACGGCTCCCGGCCCCGCGTGCGCGTCGGCATCGGCCCGGCCTCAGCGGTAAACCGCCGCACGGGGGAAGCCGGAGCGCCGGGCCTTTTGCATCGCTCAGGCGAACACGGTGTCGCCGCTCACATTGCCAAGGCCGGGGTGCACGTCAAAGCGCACCACGCCCACGGGCACAGTAACGGCCCTGGCCACGGCCGCCGCACCGGCGTGACCGAAGCCGCCGCACAGCTCAATAGCCCCGCAGCCTTCTTCGGCCACGGCCTTCTGGGCCGCTTCCACAGCCTGGGCATACGACGTGACGCCAATGGTCAGCAGGTCCACGCCGGGGGTGCGCGTCCAGGTGCGGTACACGGCTTCCTGGCCGTTTTCCGCTCTGGGGGTCACAAAGATGAATGCTGCCTTCAGTTTCATAGCCGCTCCTTGCCGCTTGCGGCGCTCAAAAGGTTCAGTTGGCATAGCAGACCTGCGCGCCACGCAGGAAAATGCCGCGCTGCCGGGCGTATTCCAGAATTTTTTCCACATCAGCCACATAAAGTCTGTCCTCGGCCAGACGCACGGCAGCGCATTCTTCCCCGCGCACTTCCACTTCGCGCTCGCCGTCCAGGGCCAGCACGCAGGGCGTAAGCCCCACGGGCACGGCCACGCCGGGGCGCATGGGGCGGACCTTGACCACGCCCACATCGGCAAACAGGCCGGGGCAGATGGCCGCCCGCACCTTGCAGGCAAAGTCCGGGTCCAGATCCAGGGCAAGGCCGCGCGGCTCTTCGGGCCCGACGCGCTCCAGCTGCCCGCCCACGGCGGAAAGCCCGATGCTTTCCGGCTTGCAGCGCGAGAAAAACAACTGACGCACCCTGGTGATGTCCCACACCGCGCGGGAGGCCAGGAATACATCGTCGTACACGGCCGCGTCCACCAGGGCGAGATCGCGCACTTCTTCGTTCACCAGCACTTCCAGATAGGTGGGGCGCGTACAGCCCTCGTCCCGACTTACGCCGCCGCAGGCCAGCACCCCGGCGGCCAGCCCGGCCACCGTGGCTTCGGCCATGACGGGAAAGACGTTGTTGGTGCCGGTAGAGAGAGGTAAAATGGGCGTCTGGCGCGCGCCCTTGCAGGCGGCGCGGCTGGTGCCGTCCCCGCCCATGACGATGATGACGGCCGCGCCCGCCGCCTGCATGGCGGCGGCGGCGTTGACCGTGTCCTCCTGCGTGTTGTGCACGTAAATATCCACCGGGGCCACGTTGACGGGCGTTTCCAGGGCGTCGAGGTCATCCAGAGCGCGCGGCACGATGCCGTAGCCTTCAGGCATATAGAGCACATCGCGCACGCCCGCCGCGGCCAGACCAACCAGAATGCGGCGCACCATGCGTACTTTTTCCTGATTGTCGAACACGCTGCCGTGGGCCACAAGGCGGCGGATGTCTTTGCCTGACGCGGGGTTGGCGATGATGGCTGCTTTCATGGCGACTCCGGTGGATCTTTCTTTTCTGCCCAGAACAACTCCGGCGGCGTAAACGATCGCCAGCCGCAAGGACAATCCGTTCTGAACGGCCGCAGGCGTCGCGCCTCTGGAGAGGCCTGCGGCCGTGAACGCACCTTGCTTACTGCCGCAGGGACTTGACCGCCGCCACGATTTTGTCCGCGTCGGGGATGTAGGCCTTTTCCAGCGGCGGGCTGAAGGGCACGGGGCAGAAGGGCGCGCCCACCCGCACGATGGGGGCGTCCAGATAGTCCAGGGCTTCTTCGGCCACCATAGCGGCGATTTCCGCGCCTGCGCCCGCATTCTTGACGGCCTCGTGAGCCACCACCAGGGCGTGGGTCTTCTTTACGGAATTGAGGATGAGCTMTTTGTCCAGGGGCACCAGGCAGCGGGGGTCTACCACTTCCACGCTGATGCCTTCCTTGGCCAGCCTTTCGGCGGCTTCCAACGCGGTGTGAACCATGAGGGAAGTAGCCACCACGGTCACGTCCGTGCCTTCGCGTTTGATGTCGCCCACGCCCAGGGGGATTTCATACAGGGCGTCGTCCACTTCGCCTTCCACGCCGTAGAGGATTTTGTGCTCCAAAAAGATCACGGGGTTGTCGTCGCGGATGGCGCTGATGAGCAGGCCCTTGGCGTCGGCCGGGGTGGAGGGAATGCAGACCTTGATGCCGGGAATGTGCATGAACCACGCTTCCAGGCTCTGAGAATGCTGGGCCGCCGCGCCCACGCCCGCGCCCTGGGGCATGCGCAGCACCATGGGCACCTTGGCCTTGCCGCCGAACATGTAGTGCATTTTAGCGGCCTGGTTAAAGAGCTGGTCCATGGCCACGCCGATAAAGTCCACAAACATGAGTTCCGCAATGGGGCGCAGGCCCGCGGCGGCAGCACCGGCGGCCGCGCCCACAATGGCGCTTTCGGTAATGGGGGTGTCGCGCACGCGGCGCTCGCCGAACTGGTCAAACAGCCCCTGTGTCACGCCGAAGCAGCCGCCGAACTTGCCCACATCCTCACCGATGATGAACACGTTTTCGTCCCGCTCCATCTCCTGCCGCATGGCGTCGTTGAGCGCCTGCAGATACGTTTTGGTCGCCATAGAGTTCTCCATATCTGAAAAGCTGAAGGTCACTGCGTAAAAATCCGTCCTCACCGGCCCGCGCGCGTGCGTCAGGCGTACACGTCGTCCAGCAGATCCGCCGGGGTGGGATAGGGGCTTTCCTCCGCAAACTTCACGGCGGCGTCCACATCGGCCTGCACCTGGGCGGAGATGGCGTCCAATTCCGCCTGGGTGGCGGTTTTGGTTTCCACCAGCTTTTTGGCGAAGCGCGGGATGGGATCCTTGGCCTTCCATTCCTCCAGTTCCTTTTCAGAACGGTAGACGCAGGCGTCGCCCTCAAAGTGGCCGCGCCAGCGGTAGGTCTTGCATTCGATAAGCGAGGGGCCCTGGCCTTTGCGGGCGCGTTCCACAGCCACGGTCACGGCTTCGTAGACGGCCAGCACGTCGTTGCCGTCCACCACCACACCGGGCATGTCATAGGCGGCCGCGCGGTCGGCGATGTCGGTGATGGCCATGGATTTGCACTGCGGGCAGGAAATGCCGTAGCCGTTGTTTTCATTGATGAAGATAACCGGCAACTTCCAGGCGCTGGCCATGTTCAGCGATTCCTGCGTGGTGCCCTGGTTGGACGCGCCGTCGCCGAAAAAGCAGGCGCACACGCCCTTGTTGTCCTTGTACTGGCAGCTCAGGGCCGCGCCCACGGCCAGGGGGCCGCCGCCGCCCACGATGCCGTTGGCCCCAAGGATGCCGATGTGAAAGTCGGCAATGTGCATGGAGCCGCCCTTGCCCTTGCAGTAGCCGGTGGAACGGCCGTAGATTTCGGCCATCATGAGCTTGAGATCCCCGCCCTTGGCCAGGCAGTGTCCGTGGCCGCGGTGGGTGCTGGTGATCATGTCCGTCGTTTTCAGGGCGGCGCACGCGCCGGTGGCCGTGGCCTCCTCGCCAAGATACAAGTGCACGAAGCCGGGAATTTTGCCGGCCGCGAAGAACTTCTGCAGCTCGCCTTCAAACAGGCGAATCTTGGTCATGGTGCTGAACATGTCCAGCAGAACCTTCTTGTCAGGATGTTGCATGGTCTACTCCTCATTGCTGATTGTTGCGCCGTACTACTCCATGTCCACAGAAACGGTCAGGGCCGCGCAGGCCATGACGATATCGCTGCATCCGGGGCCGAAGCAGGCCACTTCCAGCCCCGGAGCGCGCAGGCCGCCGGGCGTGACTTCCAGACTTTTTTCGCCAATGGGCACGACGGCCAGCACGGCGGCCTTGTCCACCGCCGCAGGCTCCGGCACACCCACGCGCACGTGCACGCGCACGCCTTCAAAACGCCTGAGGCCGAGCACCTCCACCAGGCCGCAAAGGCAGGAACGCGAAATGGCGTCTTTCACGGCCCGCACGGCGGCCTTGGTCATGTCCGCGCCGTGCAGGTCCGCACCTGTGCCCAGCTCCACCACAAACCGTTTGTTTTGCATGGCGCCCTCCTCCCCGCGTCAGCCCAGCATGCGCACGGGTTTTTCCAGCATGTCCGCCAGGGTACGCAAAAAGTTCATGGCCGGGCCGCCGTCAGTGACCATATGGTTGAAGGTCAGCGAAAGGGTCATCATCTTGCGCGGGCAGACCACGCCTTCCGCCACGCCGGCTTTTTCAACCACGCGGCCCACGCCCAGAATGGCGGTTTCCGGCGGATTGATAATGGGGGTAAAGCCGTCCACGCCCAGCATGCTCACGTTGGAGATGGTGAAGCTGCCGCCCTGGATCTCGTCCATGGAAAGGCCGCCCTGGCGGGCGCGTTTGGCCACGTCGCGCACCTGGCCTTTGAGCTCTTCCAGACTGCAGGCCTCGGCATTTTTCACGTTGGGCACGATGAGGCCCGTTTCCAGTGAAACAGCCACGCCCAGGTTGACGTGCTTGTGCAGATGGATGCCGTCCGCCTGCAGGGTGCTGTTCATAATGGGATGCTGCTTGAGCGCCCGACACACGGCAAAGCAGATGATGTCGTTGTAGGAAAGGCGGTAGTCCGGGTCTTTTTTGTGCCGGGCCAGCATGGCTTCGCGCAGGGCCACCATCTCGGTCACGTCCGCTTCCACAAAAACCGTGAGCTGGGCGGCGTTCTGCAGGCTGGCCTGCATGTTGTCGGCAATGAGCTTGCGCATGCCTTCCATGGGGATGATCTCGTCGGCCATATCGCCGACGGAAGCGGGCGCGGCGGCCTGTGCCGCAGCGGGTGCGGCGGCAGGGGCTTTTTGCGCGGTCTCGTGGGCGGCGCGCACGTCCTTTTCCGTTATGACGCCGTCGCGGCCTGTGCCCGCAACGGCGGCAAGCTCCACACCCAGTTCTTTGGCCAGGCGGCGGGCCGCGGGCATGGCGCGCACCTCGCCCCCGGCGGTCTTGCCGGTTTTGGCAGCGGCGGCGGGCGCGGCGGCAGCGGCGGGCACAGGGGCGGTTGCGGCGGGCGCGCCGGAAGACGCAGCCACAGCCTCACCGGCCTCGCCGATGACGCCGACAACCTGCATCACCGGCACCACCTCGCCTTGCGGCGAGAGTATCTTGAGCAGCACACCGCCAACCGGAGCCTCCACCACGTTGGTGATCTTGTCCGTTTCCACCTCCAGCAGGGGCTGACCGGCGCTCACGGCCCCACCCTCGTCCACCAGCCAACGCGCAATCTTGCCGGTTTTCATGGTCAGGCCCCATTTGGGCATTTGCACTTCGTAGGCCATCCGCTTACCTCCTTGCCTTGTTGGCACGCATTGATACCTGGGGCTATGCAACTCCAATACCACATTGCAACATACTAAAAATAAAAGACTTTATTTTTCTGCAAAGCTGCAGAAGAGTGTTTGTGTTCGATACTGGAACACTTTTTCAGAACTGGAACAGCAGGCCCCACCCACGTCGTCTTTTGCCCTGTTTTTTTTGCAATTGGTCTGTATCTGTTTGTCAGAGCACAATTTTTCTGTGCCGACAGTTTTACGCCCCACCCTTCCCAAGGCTTCAGGATTGGGTTAGTATGGTATGCAAAGGCGACCACCATCCCAGACGCTGTGGTCGCCAGGGGTTTCTGCATGTACGTACTGCAACGCAACGGCGACGTATTTGAAATGCGTCACGAAACTTCGGAGACCGTGCCCGGCCCCGTCGTCTCGGCCCCTTTGCTCTGGGCCGGCGGCACGACCGGCGCGGGCCGCCGCGCCGCATGGGAAGCCTTTATCCGCACCGGGGAAATCACGGATAACAGCCTGCCCAAGCCCATTGCCGATTCCTGGCGGCGCTGCCGCGACATGGGTGTGGACCCGCTCATGCCCCGCTGTGCGGAATTTGCCCCGGCCGGCCAAGTGGAACCGCAGGCCGCCGTGTACGCCGAGCTGGCCGCTCAAGTAGAACGCCGGGCCTACGAACAGGTCCGGCGCAAAGGCCTGCTCATCACCGTGGCCGAAGCCCACGGCCGCATTCTGCGCACCTGCGGCAGCAAAGAGGTGCTGCTCCAGGCGGACAACCTCCACTTCGGCCCCGGCGCGGTATGGTCGGAACAAAGCGTAGGCACCAACGCCATCAGCCTGGCCCTGAGCGACGGCATTCCCGCCCAGGTTCTGGGCGAAGAGCATTTTTGCAGCAGTCACCAGGCCTGGGGCTGTTCCGCAGCGCCCATCTACACGCCCTTTGGGCATCTCTGGGGCTGTTTCGACATTTCCGGCCCGGCCACGGCCGACCACAGTCAGGCGCTCTGGATCGCCGTGGGCGCAGCGCGCGAAATCGAACGCCTGCTGCTTAACGCCTCCCTGAGCAGCATGGAAAACAAGTCCCGCGCCCTGCTCAACACCCTGTTCAGTTCCATGCCCGTGGGCGTAGTCATGGTGGATGCCGAGGGCACGGTGACCTATGCCAATGACCTGGCCGAACGCCTGCTGCGCCCCAACGGCAAGGTACGCGGCTGCCCGGCGGAACATTTTTTCGACTACGCGCACTACTGCGGCACACAGCGACGCTCAGCCTGCGGCGAAAGCCGCCCTCTGCTCTGCCGCGCCAACCCCGGCCTGCACGCCCAGGCCATCCCCTTCATTACCGGCGCGGAGGAAAGCCGCTACATCCTTATTACTCTGCAGGCCGACGCCCCCGCGCGCACGGCGCCGCCCAGCCGGGCCATCGCCTCCCTTCAGAAGGGCAACCGTCCCTTCGGCGGCATCCTGTACCGCAGCGCCGTCATGGCGCGCGTGGTGGAACAGGCCCGGCACATGGCCGAAGGCCCCGCAGCCATTCTGCTGCACGGCGAAACCGGCACAGGCAAGGAACTTTTTGCCCGCGCCATCCACGCGGCCAGCGCCCGTGCGTCGGGCCCTTTTGTGGCCATCAACTGCGGCGCGCTGCCACGCGACCTCATCCAGAGCGAACTGTTCGGTTATGAACGCGGGGCCTTCACCGGCGCAGTGGAAAAAGGCCGCCCGGGCAAATTTGAACAGGCCAACAAAGGCACGCTTTTTCTGGACGAAATTTCCGAAATGCCCTTGGAAATGCAGGTCAACCTGCTGCGTCCCCTGGAGGACAGGCGTGTGACCAGAGTGGGCGGCAAAGAAAACATCCAGGTGGACTTTCGGCTGATTACCGCCACCAACCGCGACCTGGATCAGCTCATGGCCGCCGGCACCTTTCGCGAAGACCTGTTCTACCGCATCCATGTACTGGCCCTGGAGATTCCCCCGTTGCGCGAACGGCGGGAAGACATCGGCCTCATTGCCGAACAGCACTGTCGCCGCCTTTGTCAGGACTACGGCCTGCCCTTCGGCGGCCTTTCCGCCCAGGCCCTGCGTCTGCTGGAAGACTACGACTGGCCCGGCAACGTGCGGCAGCTGGTGCACAGCATGGAATTTGCCGTAAACATGGCCCACGGGGGCTGCATCCTGCCGGAGCACCTGCCCGCCCACTTGCGTAGGGGCGGCGGGCTGACCCTGCAGCCTGCCCCTCCCACCCACCAGGGCTTCCCGGTCCTGCCGCCCCGCCGCACGCCAGACGACGCCAACGCCGCGGACTTCAACCTGGGCAACCTGGAGGCCCGCGCCATCCGCGCCGCCCTGGCCCACCACAAAGGTAATATGCTCCAGACCGCCAAGGCCCTGGGCATAGGCCGCAACACTCTCTACGCCAAGCTGCGCCGTCTGGGTCTGGACGCCTAGAGCGGATTGCCTTAATCCTGACCGGCCCAACCGGGCTATGCAATGGTATAAAACTCTGCTATGTGTTTTAACGATGCCTGCAAACGTCAGCCGTGCGGACGGCCACGCCGAACCGCCCCCTGAAGTTGTTCCACCACGGCACACAGTACGGCCTGGAATTGTTCCAAATCAGAACATGGCCGGACTTAATGGTATCAAAGTCAACATGTATAAAAAATCACGATCCAACCCGGCCGCGCCACGCCGGGTGAGCGGTCGCACAAACGGGCCTTTGGGCTCTGCCGGCGGCACAACCTGTGCAAATCCAAGAGCGATTTCCTTCCACCTTTTATCAAAGGAGTCGCTCTATGACGGCAAATATGCAGGCAGCAGTGTGGCACGGCAAAAAGGACATTCGCGTGGAAACGGTGCCCGTCCCCCCGCCCCCGCCGCCAGGCTGGGTGCAGGTTGCGGTGGACTGGTGCGGCATTTGCGGGTCTGACCTGCACGAATACCTGGCCGGCCCTATTTTTATCCCGGCGGACAAGCCCCACCCCCTCACAGGCAAACAGGGCAGCGTTATTCTGGGACACGAATTCAGCGGCAAGGTGGTGGCCCTGGGCGAAGGGGTCAACAGCGTCAAGGTGGGCGATACAGTAGCCCCAGACGCCTGCCAGCACTGCGGAGAGTGCCAACCCTGCCGGGAAGGACGCTACAACGTGTGCGAAAAACTGGCGTTTACCGGCCTCGCCAACGACGGCGCCTTCGCCAGGCTGGTCAACGTGCCGGCGAACCTCTGCTTTGTGCTGCCCGAAGGGGTTTCGGCCGAAGCCGGGGCCGTTATGGAGCCTCTGGCCACGGGCTTCAAAGCCGTGCGCATGGCCGGCAGCATTCTGGGGCTCAATGTGGTGGTGCTGGGCGCAGGCACCATCGGCCTGGGCACCATCATGGCCGTCAAGGCCGCGGGCGCGGGCAAGATCATCGTCTTGGAGATGTCCCGCGCGCGCATCGCCAAGGCCAAGGAGTGCGGGGCCGACGTGATCATCAACCCCAAGGAATGCGACCCGGTGGCCAAGGTGCGCGAACTTACCGGCGGCTGCGGCGCAGACGTGTCCTTTGAGTGCATCGGCAACAAGTTTACCGGCCCCTTGGCCGTAGACGTGCTGCGCAACACGGGAACGGCCATCATCGTAGGTATTTTTGAAGAACCCAGCGCTTTTAACTTCTTCAGCCTGAGCGGTACGGACAAAAAGATCATGGGAACCCTGGCCTACACCATTGACGACTTCAAAGGTCTGGCCGCGCTCATGGCCAAGGGCGCCATCAAGGCCGAAAACCTCATCACCGGCAAGATTGCGCTGCGGGACATCATGGAAAAAGGCTTTATGGAACTTATCAACAACAAGGACGATAACATCAAAATTCTGGTACGTCCTTAGAGCAGATTACCTTTGCGAATAGGTATTCTAAAAGGTTAAGGCACGCCCATTCCGGGCTTAAACGTGCAAATGAATAGCGCTTGCGCCTCCACGGCAGACTCGCTTACGCAACCGCCAGACATTGCAACGTGGAAACGCCTAAAAATTGTGTCCATGCGCGGCGCGACCCGACGCGCCGCGCAGGCCCTCAAAGGGCCGGGACCGCACCAGTGGCGGTTGCCGGCCTTTTTTGCGCCCCAGCCAGGACCTTGCCGCCAAATGCATCGTAAAGTCCATTTTAAACAGCAATGATTCCGATTTGTTAACGGAAGCAAGCGGCTTTACGGCCCTTTTCTTCAGTCCGCAAGCGTGTATACTACTCCGTGGCGCAGGCCAGCGCGCCCGGACGCCAGCACTTACGCACCTGATACTACTCGATATCTATAGTCTACCCAGCCGCCCGCACGGGCGCACCTGCAAGAAGGATGATCATGCTGCCTTTGCCTACCGATTTGCCTGAACCGGAACTCTCCCGCAATACCGCCGTGGTACTGCAAAAGCGTTATCAGCGCAAAAACCCCGACGGGAGCCTTGAAGAAACGCCGCGCGACCTCTTCTGGCGCGTGGCCGCGGCTATTGCCGCGCAGGAGGCTGCCTACCAAAGCCCCTACAGCCCCGAAGCCCTGGCGCGGGAATTCTATGAGCTGATGACCAGCTGGAAATTCCTGCCCAACTCCCCCACGCTCATGAATGCAGGTACGGACCTGGGCCAGCTTTCGGCCTGCTTCGTGCTGCCCGTGGGCGACTCCATCGAAGAGATCTTTGATGCCGTCAAATACGCGGCCATGATCCACAAATCCGGCGGCGGCACGGGCTTTTCCTTCTCTCGCCTGCGCCCGCGCGACAGCCGGGTGGGCTCCACCGGCGGGGTTGCTTCCGGCCCGGTTTCCTTTTTGCGCATCTTCAACACGGCCACAGAGCAAATCAAGCAGGGCGGCACCCGGCGCGGGGCCAATATGGGCATTCTGCGCGTGGACCATCCGGACATCCTCCAGTTCATCCGCGCCAAGGAAAAGGAAGGGGAGTTCAATAACTTCAATCTTTCCGTCGGCCTGACCGAAGCCTTTATGCAGGCGGTGGAAAAGGACGCGCCCTACGACCTGCGCGATCCCCACACCGGAGAGGTGGCCCACCGCCTGCGCGCCCGCGAGGTCTTTGACCTGTTGGTTAAAAAGGCCTGGCAGTCCGGCGACCCCGGCATCGTCTTTCTGGACCGCATCAACCGCGACAACCCCACCCCGGACCAGGGAGAAATCGAATCCACCAACCCTTGCGGCGAACAACCCCTGCTGCCCTTTGAAGCCTGCAACCTGGGCTCCGTCAACCTGGCCCGCTTTTTTACGCCAGGGCACGAAAACGAGGCAGACCCGGCCCGGAACGGCGTGGACTGGACGGAACTGGCCCGCGTGGTGCATCTGGCCGTGCGCTTTTTGGATAATGTTATTGATGCCTCACGCTTCCCTTTGGAAATTATTACAGAAACCGTAAGAAAAAACCGCAAAATCGGCCTGGGCGTCATGGGCTTTGCCGACCTGCTTTTTCAGCTGAACGTGCCCTACGACTCTCCGGAGGGCCTGGCCCTGGGCGAACGCCTCATGGCCTTTATCCAGGAAGAAGGGCACAAGGCCTCGGCCCAGCTGGCGCAGGAACGCGGCCCCTTCCCGGCCTACGGCAGCTCGGTCTACGCCGCCAGAAAGGCAGGCCCCTACCGCAACGCCACGGTTACCACCATCGCGCCCACGGGCACCCTCTCCATCATTGCGGGCTGCTCCTCGGGTGTGGAACCCCTGTTCGCCCTCTGCTTCACCCGCAATATCCTGGACGGCGAACGTCTGCTGGAGGTGAATCCCTACTTTGAGGCCGCCCTGGCCCAGGCCGGCATGTGCAGCCCGGAAATCATGGAAGCCGTGGCCGCCAAGGGTTCCGTGAAGGACCTGGATTTTCTGCCCGAAGATTTGCGCCGCGTCTTTGTCACGGCCATGGATATGGCCCCAGTCTGGCATCTGCGCATGCAGGCCGCCTTCCAGCGCCACACGGACAACGCCGTGTCCAAGACCGTGAACCTGCCCCACGAGGCCACGGAAAAGGATATTTTTGACATTTACTGGTTGGCCTACAAGGAAGGCTGCAAGGGCGTCACCGTCTACCGCGACGGCTGCAAAAGCGTGCAGGTGCTCGCCACCGGCGAAGGGCAAAAGGCCATGGAACAAAATCAGGGCGCGGCCCAGGCTGCGGATCCGGGCGCGGATGCCACCGGCGAACCGCAGCCCCTGCCGCAGGAGGCCCCCACCCCCTCGCTGAGCGCGGGCGTGCGCCGTCGGCCCGACATCCTCTGGGGCTTCACCCAAAAAGTGCCCACGGGCCTCGGCACCATGTACCTTACCGTCAATGAAGTGGAGGGCTGCCCCTTTGAGGTTTTTGCCACCATAGGCAAGTCCGGGCACTCCATCACCGCCAAGGCCGAAGCCATCGGCCGCCTGGTTTCCCTGGCTTTGCGCTCCGGCGTCAACGTGCGCGACGTGATCGCCCAGCTCAAGGGCATAGGCGGCGAGCACCCCGTGTTTCGCCACAAGGGGCTGCTGCTTTCCATCCCCGACGCCATTGCCTGGGCGCTGGAAAACCACTACCTCCACGGCGAACATGTGGGCATGGTCAGCGACATTCAGGGGCAGGTCTGCCCCGAATGCGGCGAGGCCCTGCTCTTTCAGGAAGGCTGCCTGACCTGCCCTGCCTGCGGTTTTTCGCGCTGCAGTTAGCGCGGATTACCTGTGCCCCATTGCCTACCGGATCTGTATAACAGAAAAGGCCGCTCCCCTTGGGGAACGGCCTTTTCTGCTGCAGGACACTGCTGTCCGCCCGGACAGATTTCCCCTCTTATCTCCAGCCCGCCGCGGCAACCAAAAAAGTTTTTTGCAGGATGGAGACGGCATGAGGCAAAAAAGATCCTCTTCCCCCCTTTTCCCGCCGCGTCAGGCGTCCTTGGGTTTGGAGGGGTTTTTCATGTGGACCTGGCCTTCGATAACGCCGCCTTCTTCAGTGAGCATGCTGGGGGTGCAGACTTCACCTTCCAGCAAGCCGGAATTATAGACCACCACACGGCGGCGGGCGGTAACCTGGCCGGAAAAGCGACCCGAAAGCAGCAATTCGCCCACGTCCAGCACACCCTCCACATGGGCGTCCTTGCCCACATTGAGCACGCCTTCACTGACTATTTCACCGGTATAGCGGCCTTCGATGCGCACAGTGCCCTTGAAGTGCAGCTTGCCTTCGTACACGGTATCGGAACCCAGATAGGCTATTTCATCTTTGGCCACGCCCAACACCCCTTTTTGGCTTGCGGTTTACCCTTTGAACATAAAGCGACGCATGGACACGTTGAGCACAATGCCCAAAAGAGTGAAGTTGACCACCGTGGCGCTGCCGCCGTAGCTGATGAAGGGCAGGGGAATGCCCACCACCGGCATGAGCCCGATGACCATGCCCATATTGATCAGAATCTGCCAGAAAAAATAGAAGAACACGCCCACCACCAGGGTGCTGCCGAAGCGGTCCTTGGCCTGCACGGCGGTGGAAAAAATGGAGAGCAAAAAGAGACAGAAAAGCGTGACCAGCACCACGCAGCCCACAAAACCCCATTCTTCGCCAAACACGGCCACGGCGAAATCCGAGTGGCGTTCGGGCAGAAAGCGCAGCTGGCTTTGGGTGCCTTCTTTGAAGCCCTTGCCCCAAAGCTGGCCCGAACCGATGGCGATGCGGGACTGGATGATGTGATAGCCCGTGCCGCGCGGGTCGTTGCCAGGATCCAGAAAAGTAAGGATGCGCTGGCGCTGGTAGTCGTGCATGCCCACAACCCACATGAAAGCCGCCAGGGCGGGCACCGCCAGCAGGCAGGTTTTGAGCACGTAGCCCCGCAGCCCGTGGAACAGAATCATGCCCCCCAGAATAAGCAGAATAAGCAGGGTGGTGCCCAGGTCGGGCTGACTGATGATCAGGGCGCAGGGCACCAGCCCTACGCAGAGCACTGCGCAAAAGTCCTTCCAACCCAGGGGGCGACCGTCGCGGGCCAGCAGGCGCGCGCCCAGCACCAGCACGGCGAGCTTGGCCATCTCTGAAGGCTGGATGCTCATAAACCCCAGGGAGAGCCAGCGCTTGGCCCCATACACGGTCTTGCCCACCACGGGCACCAGCAGCAGAAGCGCCAGGGTGATGAGGAAAAAGGGCCAGGCCAGATTGCGCAACTGGCGGTAGTCAAAGCTCATGGCCAGGAGCATGCTGCCCAGGCCGCAGAGGCCCCAGATCAGCTGGCGCTGGTAGAAGCTGGAGAGGGAGAGGCCCGTTTCCACCCGCGTGCCGCTGGCGGAATAGAGGTTGCCCACGCCCACCAGATACAGCAGGAGCATGCAGGCCAGCAGGCCCCAGTTAAGATAGCTGAACAGGCGTTTGTCCATGCCGCGTCCGTTGTTAGTCCGTCCGCCGCGCGCCGGGCTGCGCGGGGGGCGGAGGCGGGGCCACGCCGGAGTCGGGCCCGAACAGAAAATCATAGACCTTACGGGCTACGGGGCCGGCCACGCTGGAACCGCCGCCGCCGTGCTCCACCATGACGATGACCACATAGGACTTGCCGTCCTTGATGCCCCAGGTGGCTATCCAGGCGTGGTCACGCTGGGCGTACTCCATTTCAGAGCTTTTCAGGCGGCGGTCGCCGGCGGCCATTTTGAGTTTGACCACCTGGGCCGTGCCGGTCTTGCCGCCCATGTCCGCATCCTTGCGGCCCACAACTTTGGCTGTGCCGCCGCCGGCGGCGCGGCGCATGGCCTCCACCACAAATTTGAGGTTCTCCGGCTTGGCCGGAATACGCCCGCGCACTTCGCGAGAGGCGTCATCCAGCAGCTGGGGCTTAAGCAGATCGCCGCCGTTGAGCAGCCCTGCCACAAACACGGCCACCTGCACGGGCGTGACCAGGGTATAGCCCTGACCAATGGCGATATTGTAGGTTTCGCCGCGCACCCAAGGGCGGCCAAAGCGCCGCCGCTTCCAGGCCCTGGAAGGCACCAGGCCGGATTTTTCGTGCGGCAGGTCAATGCCCGTGGGCCGCCCGAAGCCGCTGGCTTTGGCGTATTCCTCAATTTTGTCAATGCCCATGCGCTCGCCCATAATGTAAAAGTAGACGTCACAGGAATCAATGAGGGCGTGCAGCAAGTCTTCGGCGCCGTGCCCGCCCCGCTTCCAGCAGCGAAAAATCTGGTTGCCCAGCTTGACCTGACCGGGGCAAAACACGGTTTCGCGCGCATTGACGCCATGCTCCAGGAGCATGGTGGCCATGACCAGCTTCCAGACCGAGCCCGGGGGGTAGACGCTTTGGATCACCCGGTTCTGGAGGGGAAAACGGTTGTTGGTGCGCAGGGCGTCCCAGTCGCGTTGCGAAATGCCCGCGGCAAAAAGGTTATTGTCGTAGGCTGGCGACGTGACCAGGGCGCGCAGTTTGCCCGTGTCCGGCTCCAGCACCACCACGCAGCCCGCCTCGCCGCCCAGGGCGTCCCAGGCTGCCTGCTGCAGGTCCCGGTCAAGAGAAAGACGGATTTCACGTCCGCCGCGCGGTTCCTCGCGCAGGGTTTTGCCCAGCACCCTGGCGTGGGCGTCCACCTCCACGTCGTAAAGGCCTTTGCGCCCGCGCAGTTGTTTTTCCAGCTCCAGCTCCAGGCCCTGCTTGCCCACCAGGTCGCCCATGGCCAAGGCGCTGTCTGCGGCCATTTCCTGCTCGTTGGCCTCGGCTACATAGCCCAGCACATGGGCAAAGAGATCTTTTTCCGGGTAGCTGCGTTTGGTCCGCACCACCACTTCCAGGCCTGGCCAGGCGTGGATTTCCGATTCTATGCGCGCCACCAGGTCGAAGTCGATGTCCGTAATAAGCAGGAGCGGCTCAAAAGACTTCACCTTAAAGCGGTCCTGCCGATACTTTTCCCAAAGCTGGACAAGGGGAATACCGGACCACTGGCTGATCTGCGCCAGGGTGGCCGGGATATCCGGGCAGTCCTCCCGCACCAGAGAAAGGCCGTAGGCCGTGCGGTTGTCGGCCAGCACGCGGCCCTTGTCGTCCAGAATGCGGCCACGCGGGGCAAAGATGCGCTCGATACGCAGACGGTTGTCCTGGGCCTGGCGGGCGAATTCTTCGCCCCGGTGCACCTGCAGATACCAAAAGCGCACCACCAGCACAAAAAACATAAGCCCCACCATGACCTGCAGCAGGATGGCCCCGGCGCGCGGCGGCTGGTAGCTTTCGCTTTCTACCTGAATGCGCAGCCAGGAGCGGATGCCGCGACGCGGCGTCCGCGTCCCGGACGGGGAAAGATGGGGGTCAGTTTTCCGCTTCATGCCGGTTTCCGGGTCTGACGGCCACCAAAAGCCGCCAGGCAAAGGGCACGTACAGGGCCTGGATCAGACTTTTGTCCAGCGTATCCCGCACGTTGAAAGGCAGATCCTGCAGCGGGGCCATAAGCCAGGACACGCCGTAATAGGCCCCGCCCAGACAGGCCGAAAGCAGGAAGACGAAGATGAAATTTTCCACTTCAAACAGCCAGCGCCCCAGTTTAAACAGCGCAATGACCGCCGCGTACCAGACGATGATCCCGCCGAAAATCCGCGTGCCCATGCCCTCTTGCAGCAGCACAAACAGCGGCAGCAGCCAGAGCATGTTTTTGTAGTCCCGCTCCTGCAGCAGAATGACAAGGCCCACCACCAGGGCGTCCAGCCCCGGCACTGCGGTCTGCAAGGCCACGGCGCAGGCGCAGAAGCCCAGCCACCAAAGGACGTTGCGCAGGCGGCTCATGGGGCGAGGCTTCCGGGGGCCGGCGGGCCGATAAATTCCTTGGGCGGCGCGCCGGGGTCTGGCGGTGGGGCCATGCCCGTAGGCTCCAGCAAAAGCACTTCTTCCAGATGCTGCAGGTCTACCAGGGGTTCAGCCTTGATGGCCATGAACTGGGTGTAGTCGGAAGGGGCCACGCTGAGCACCCGGGCCACGGGAATGCCCTTGGGATATTTGCCGTCCAGACCGGAAGTAATGAGTATTTCGCCGGAGCGCACCTTGGCGTCGCGGTGCACAAAATTGACCTCCAGCTTCTGGCCCGTGCCCATGCCCGTAAGAATGCCCGGCGCGCGGCTTTCCTGTGAGAACACGGCAATGCGGCTGGAAGGGTCCGTCAGCAGCAGGACAATGGCGCTGTGGGCACTGGCCCGCAGCACCCGTCCCACCAGGCCCAGATTGGTGACCAGGGGCGTGCCCGGTCTGCCGCCCGTGCTGTAGCCCCGGCTGATGGTTATGCTGTCCAGCACGGCGTTGGGGCCCATGCGCCCGGCCAGCACGCGCGCCCCCAAGGGACGCCAGCTCTGGTCCACGGGCAGCTGCACCAGGGCGCGCAGACGGTGCAGTTCGGCCAGGTCCTCGCCGTTGGCCAGCAGTCTGGCCTGAAGATCCTGCACTTCCTGGCGCAGACGCTGATTTTCTTCCCGCACGCCCACCAGATCGAAATAGCGGGTCCAGACGCCCTCCACCGAATCCTGCACGGTCCGGATGGGTTTGAGCACGGCCCCTGCGAGCTCCAGCCCCACCTGGGCGGCCAGACCATCCAGAGTATGCGTGCGCTGGTTCCAGGAATACATGCCCAGAAACAGAATGAGCAAAACGCCCGCAAGGAGGAGAAGACGCCGCAGTGTCACGTGGGGGTGCTCCCGAGGAGGTGGGGTTTTCGCTTTTGCGACAAACAGGGCAACGCCGTTGGGGCCAACGGCCGCCAACGCGCACGGCACCGCCCCGGAGCGAAAACTTCCGGCACGGCGCCGCCTGGCTATACGGGCGATGCGAAGCGTGCCCGGGCGGAGGGTTCCAGAACATTGCACCCGCAACACGCCCTGGCGGCTGCATAAGCAGACGCTCGCCGCGTAAGTTCGCACAGTCTTGCTGCGCGCTCATGCGGCGGAGCGGCCGCCGTGTGCGCGCCAGCAGGCTCAAGGAACGCGGCGCTAGTCGATGCACACCTCCTTGAGGATGTGCAGATTGTCCAGCGTCCGGCCCGTGCCCACCACTACGGTGGAAAGCGGGTCGTCCACCACCGTGATGGGCAGGGAGGTTTCCTCCCGCAACAGCTGGTCCAGCCCCTTGAGCAGCGCGCCGCCGCCTGTGAGTACAATGCCCCGGTCCACAATATCCGCCGCCAGTTCGGGCGGGGTCTGTTCCAGGGCGATGCGCACGGCCTGCACAATGCTGTCCACCTGCTCGGAAATGGCCTTGCGCACTTCTTCGGAGGTGATGATGATATTCTGTGGGATGCCCGTTACCAGGTCGCGGCCTTTGACCTCGATCTGCTGCTCCGGATCCAGGGGATAGGCCGAGGCAATTTTGATCTTGATCTCTTCGGCCGAAGATTCGCCGATGAGCATGTTGTACTTGCGCTTGACGTGGGTCATGATGGCTTCGTCCATTTTGTCGCCGCCCACGCGCACCGAGCGCGAATACACAATGCCCGAAAGGGAAATGACCGCCACCTCCGTAGTACCGCCGCCGATATCCACCACCATGTTGGAGGTGGGCTCCTGAATGGGCAGGTCCGCGCCGATGGCTGCGGCCATGGGCTCTTCAATAAGGTAGACCTCGCGCGCGCCGGCGGACTGGGCCGATTCCTTCACCGCGCGCTTTTCCACCTGGGTGATGCCCGTGGGCACGCAGATCATGATGCGCGGGCGCACCAGCCGCCGCGAATTGTGCACCTTGGCGATGAAGTGACGCAACATGGCTTCGGTAATTTCAAAATCGGCGATAACGCCGTCCTTCATGGGGCGGATGGCCCAGATATTGCCGGGCGTTCTGCCCAGCATGCGCTTGGCGTCGTGCCCCACGGCCAGAACCACGTTGTTGCCGCGGGAGTCTTTTTTGACCGCCACCACTGAAGGTTCGCGCAGAACAATGCCGTGCCCCTTGACGTAAACACAGGTATTGGCTGTGCCCAGGTCAATGGCCAGGTCATTGGAAAACATTCCCAGTGCAAAATCCAGAAGTTTGGACATTCGTCTCACTTTCCTCGCTGTGCTGCTTGCCGCCCGACGCCCCGACCGTCTCCCGCACGGGCTGTGCCCGTTACGCGCGGTCAGGAACCATCCTTGTTGGTCAGGCCAGACTGAAAACAGTTCCGCTAAAACGGGCCTGAAGTCAAGATGGCGGAGCGATGGTTCAAAAACTTTGTCCGCGACGCAGCTTGCCGCAGCAAGGGGAAGGGGCGCGAAGCCTGCCGGGGGTCGGGCTTTACACCGCCCCAAGCCCGCACCAAAGCCCGCACCGGTGCAAAAAACTCCACCACCGAAGCGGGCTGCCGCAGCCCCACGCTTCTGCTCCGGGCAGTTGCTTCAGTTTTTGGCGGTTCAATCCAAATTAAGAATAACAGAAAAAGCCTTGAAAAACACCGTCACCTTCTGCCCTGCCGTCAGGGACACAGGGTTCTCCGCACTGCGGTTGCGCAGAGCGCAGACCAGGCTGCCTTCGGGCAGGGCCACCAGGATTTCAGCCACCATGTCATCCTCGCGTACCCGCTCCACCATGCCCGCAAAACAATTTTCCGCCGGGGTAGAGGCGTTCTTGGGCAATTCTCCCGCCTGCACCAGCACCCAGGGGGCCTTGACGCTGGCGTTGACCAGCTTGCCTTCGGCCAGGGCCAGGGTCTTGCGGCTCTCGTCCGTAATCAGGGCGGCCACACGCAGGCCGCCGGCGGTGCGCAACACTACCTCCACCAACAGACCGCTGCTGCGCAAAGAGGTAATGCGCCCCTGAAAGACGTTTCGGGCACTGGTTTTCATGGGTCGCTCCCTTTGCAGTTGTTCACGCAAAAGCCGCCGGGCCTCCTGCAGGTCGCAGCGCACAAGGCCGCTCTGGCCGGGCGCGGCCCGTCGGCCCAAAAAAATATCCACCACGGGCAAAGGCAGCCCCTGACGCCCCAGCTCCAGGGCGCGGGTGTGGCGCAGGGCGCGGGCGCTCAACAGCCCCTTGGACAACCCACAGGCTGCCCCGCACTGCTGCAGACAGCGGCGTACATAGCTGGCGTCACAGCGCAGGATCTCGTGCGATTCCGGAAACATGGCCGGATCTTCCAACACGCGGCGCAGCCGCCGGCTCACCGTAAGGGGCAAGGGCACCTCGCGACCGGGCGTACCGTTCACGCCAGGCACATGGATAACGCCCTCCCGCATGTCCAGATGCGTGGGCTTGAGCACAAAAATCTCCACCAGACGCAGGGCCGCGTAGCGCAGCAGCATAAAAATAAGCCACATGCGCAGGCGGGGGCGTTTTTCACGCGGGCCGCGGGCAGCGCTGGCGCGCTCCCAGAGCCAGGATTCCACGGCCAGCAGCTCCCGTGGGCTGATGCGGCCTGTGTCCTGCAGCAAAGCCGTGGAATCGCGCCGCAGCAGCCGCTGCCGCAGCCAAGCCCGGTCCGCAGACGAAAGGGTTCGCAGGAGGGCGGCCATTTCCTCACGGTTCTTGCTCTTTTCCATGCTTTTTCCCGTCTTTTTTTTTCATCTTATACAGATAAAGGGTCACGTTTGTACAGCTGTCACGATTTTTTAAATAATCGTGAAGACATTGCCCGAACCTTTTGCTGTTGTAGACTGCGCAAAACGCGCACTCCGCGCCACCGCTACTGGAGGATCGTATGAAAAAACTTGTCCTTGCCCTGGCCTGCACGGCGCTGTTCGCCCTGCCGGCCCAGGCGGCCGAAATGACCGTCTCCGCCGCAGCCAGCCTGACGAACGCCTTCACCGAGCTGAAGACCCTGTTTGAAAAATCGCATGTCGGCCTGACCGTGCACGTAAATTTTGCCGCCTCCAACCCGCTGCTCAAGCAGATTCAGGAAGGCGCGCCCGTGGACGTGTTCGCCTCGGCCGACCAGGCCACCATGGACAAGGCCGTGGCCTCCAAGGTGGTGAACCCCGCCACCCGCAAAAACTTCGCGCAGAACAACCTGGTGCTCATCGTGCCCACCGGGGCCCAAAAGCCCGCCAAGCTGGACGAACTCAAGACCTACAAACGTGTAGCCGTCGGCAACCCTGATTCCGTGCCCGTGGGCCGCTATACCAAGGCCGCGCTGACCACAGCAAAACTGTGGGACGCTCTGCAACCCCAGCTTATTCTGGGCAACAGCGTGCGGCAGGTGCTGGACTATGTAGCCCGCGGCGAAGTGGACGCCGGCTTTGTGTACGGCACCGACGCCAAGCAGCTGGCCTCCAAGGTGGACGTGGCCATGGTGGTGGGCGGTCATGATCCCGTTTCCTACCCCATTGCCGTGGCCACCACGGGCAAAAATGCCAAAATGGGGCAGGAATTCCTCAACTTTGTGCTTTCGCCCGCAGGGCAGCAGGTGCTGGCCAAATACGGTTTTGCCAAGCCGTAGAGGGGCAGGCCCGCAAGGTGCGGCCCTGGCCGCGCCTTGCGGGCCGCCGGATATTGCCGTAGTTTTTATGTAACCGTACACCGTCGGCGAACCCGCCGCGGACGTTGCTCCCCCCGCAGCGCGCGACGCGCGGACGCCTCTTCGGCAGAGACGGCCGCGCGGGCTTTGCCAGCCCGGTCGGCAGGCCGCCGCACACTGCGAGGGCTTATTTTTGTTGTCCCCTGGGACACAGACCTGTGGAGGAGTTTCCGGGAATGGATTTTTCCGCCGTTTCCATCGGGAGTCCGCTGGAGCTCTCTCTGCGCGTGGCCGGCATGGCCACGGCCATCTCCTTTGTGGCGGCCACCCTTACGGCCTGGCTGCTGGCACGCAAAAAGGGCCCCCTGCCCGCCTTGCTGGACGCCCTCTGTACCTTGCCCATGGTGCTGCCCCCCACGGTGCTCGGCTACTACCTCATTTTGCTGGTGGGCCGCCGCGGTCTGCTGGGCCAATGGCTGGCCGATATGGGCATCAACCTGGTTTTTTCCTGGCAGGGCGCCGTAGTGGCCGCCACGGTGGTGGTTTTCCCGCTTATTTACAAATCGGCCCGCGCCTCGCTGGAGCAGGTGGACCGCCATCTGGAGGACGCAGCCCGCACCTTGGGCGCGTCGGAGTGGCGCATCTTCATCGGCGTATCCCTGCCCTTGGCCTGGAAGGGCATCTTTGCCGGCATCATGCTGGCCTTTGCCCGGGGCATGGGCGAATTCGGCGCAACCCTCATGATTGCGGGCAACATTCCCGGCAAAACGCAAACCCTGGCCCTGGCCATTTATGACGCCTTTCAGGCCGGCAACGACGCCCAGGCCGCATGGCTTGTGGTAATCACCTCTGCGGTCTGCATCAGCCTGCTTATGGCGGCGGAACTGCTGTTGAAACTCAAAAGGCGGTAACCATGATCTCGCTGCGACTGGTCAAAAAATTCAAAACCGCACGCACGCCCTTCAGCCTGAACGTGGACTACAGTATCGAGGACGGCGATAAAAGCGCCGTGCTTTTCGGCCCCTCCGGATCGGGCAAAACCCTGACCATGCAATGCCTGGCCGGGCTTATGCGGCCCGACGCCGGGCACATCCGCATTGGCGACTGCACCCTTTTTGACGCCGCAAGCAATATCTGCATCCCCGCGCAGCAGCGCCGCATCGGCTACATGTTTCAGGACTACGCCCTTTTCCCGCACCTGACGTTGCTGCAGAACGTGGCCTTTCCCCGTACGGGCTGCTGGCCCTGGCTGGTGCGCAACGGCGAAAAAGAAAAGGCCTACGCCATGCTGGAACGCTTTGGCATCGGACGTCTGGCCGGGCATCTGCCCTCGCAGATCTCCGGCGGCCAGCGCCAGCGCGCGGCCCTGGCCCGCGCCCTCAACGCCGACCCGCGCCTGCTGCTGCTGGATGAACCTTTCTCCGCCCTGGACCCTTTGCTGCGCGAGCGCCTGCGCGACGAACTGCTGGAACTCATGGCCGACCTGACCATCCCGGCCATTATCATCACCCACGACCCCGGCGATGTGGACGCCTTTGCCGGCAGCCTCATCCTCTACGACCACGGCCAGGCCCGCATGGTGCCCGATTACGCCGAGCTACGGCCGCAGTTTGCCCACGCCGGGCCATGTCTGCGGCACCTGGAGGCCACATACTGGCGCACGGCCGCCTGAGGTTCGCCCCTACCGCCCTCCCGGCACACGGGGGTGTTGCGGAAAAAAAGGGCGGACGGAAAAACACGGACAAACCGCCCGTACCGACGCTCCACAGCACACGCCTGGTGTCTTTGCGCCCTGATGGCAAGGGCGCAGCTAACCTATCAGTAATCCCCCTTGATATAACCACAGCAACAGCCCGAAAAAATCTCATCATACTGCAATATATCTAAATTACAGTATATTTTTATTGAGAAAAATTTTTTTCCACAGGGGCTGTTTTAACTGTTCAAACAATCAATTTCATGCTAAGCAGAAAAAGGGTTAAGGGCAGGCATGACCAGAGGCGAGCCCTGACGGCAAAACCGCCGGGCAGCCCGCGACGGCCTTACGGGGCAAGGCCTTTCTGGACGTGCGAGGGCAGATTGTATATAGTAGCGAAAGCCACACGCAGCACAAACACAAATTTCACATCCGCACCGGGCGGCAGCCCTGCCGCTGTTCACCCCCGCCCGCGCGGGGCACTCTGAGGAGCCTGCCGGCTCCCGCGCCCAACTGGAAACAACACGCGCCCTGCCGGGGCGCCAAGGAGGAACAGATGGCTCACATGAAAACCATGGACGGCAATAACGCCACCGCGCACATTGCCTACGCCCTGTCGGAAACGGCAGCCATTTATCCCATCACCCCCTCGTCCGTCATGGGCGAGGTCATGGACGAAATGGCCGCCAAGGGACAGAAAAACCTGCTGGGACAGACGGTCATCGTACGCGAAATGCAGTCCGAGGCCGGCGCGGCCGGCGTGGTGCACGGCATGCTTTCGGGTGGCGCGCTCACGTCCACCTATACGGCCTCTCAGGGCCTGCTGCTGATGATACCCAACATGTACAAAATTGCGGGCGAGCTTTTGCCCGGCGTCTTCCATGTGGCGGCGCGCGCCCTGGCCTCGCACGCCCTGTCCATCTTTGGCGACCACCAGGACGTCATGGCCGCCCGGCAGACGGGCTTCTGCTTTTTGTGCTCCGCTTCGGTGCAGGAAGCCATGGACCTCGCCCTGGTGGCCCACCTTTCGGCCATTGACTCCAGCCTGCCCTTCTGCCATTTCTTCGACGGCTTCCGCACCTCGCACGAAGTGCAGAAAATCAGCGTCATCGACTACGAAGACATCCGTCCCCTGGTGAACTGGGATAAGGTGGAGGAATTCCGCGCCACCGCCATGAACCCCGAACACCCCCATGTACGCGGCACCGCCCAGAACCCGGACATCTACTTCCAGAACCGCGAGGCCGCCAACCTCTTCTACGAAGCCGTGCCCTCCATTGTCATTGAGAACATGAAGAAGGTGGAATCCATCACCGGGCGCAAGTACCACCTCTTCGACTATGTGGGCCACCCCGAAGCCGACCGCGTCATCATCGCCATGGGCTCCTCCTGTGAGGTCATCGAAGAAACGGTGCAGTACCTCAACAATCTGGGCCAGCGCGTGGGCCTTGTCAAAGTGCGCCTGTACCGCCCCTTTGCCCCCGAATATCTGCTGCGCGCCCTGCCGGCCACGGTTTCGGCCGTCACCGTGCTGGACCGCACCAAGGAAAGCGGCGCGCTGGGCGACCCCCTGTACCAGGACGTCTGCACCGCATTTATGGAAAAGGGCGAAGCGCCTACCATCGTGGGCGGCCGCTACGGTCTGGGCTCCAAGGACTTCACCCCCGGCATGGCCAAGGCTGTGTTTGACAACATGCTGGGCCTGCAGCCCAAAAACCACTTTACCGTGGGCATCAACGACGATGTGACCAATACCTCCCTGGATGTGGAAGAAGAAATCGACACCGTGCCCTCCGGCACCGTGCAGTGCAAGTTCTTCGGCCTCGGCGCGGACGGCACCGTGGGCGCCAACAAGCAGGCTGTGAAGATCATCGGCGACAACACCGACCTCTACGCCCAGGCCTACTTTGCCTACGACTCCAAAAAGTCCGGCGGCTTCACCGTTTCGCATCTGCGCTTCGGCAAAGAGCCCATCAAGTCCTCCTACCTTATTACCAAGGCCGACTACATCGCCTGCCACAAGTCCGCCTATGTGACCCAGTACGACATTCTTGAAGGCATCAAGGAAGGCGGCACCTTTGTGCTCAACTCCGGCTGGTCCCTGGCTGACATGGAACAGCACCTGCCCGCCTCCATGAAGCGCGTCATCGCCCGCAAAAAGCTCAAGTTCTACAATGTGGACGCCGTAAAGGTGGCCCAGGAAGTGGGCCTCGGCGGACGCATCAATATGATCATGCAGACGGCCTTCTTCAAGCTCGCCAAGGTGCTGGACTTTGACAAGGCCGTGGCCCTGCTCAAGGAATCCATCAAAAAAACCTACGGCAGCAAGGGCGACAAGATCGTCAACATGAACATCGCCGCCGTGGACAAGGGCTCGGACGCCCTGGAAGAGATCAAATACCCCGCCTCCTGGGCCGACACCACCGAAGGCGCTGAAGTCTGTCACTGCGGCGATGAGGAATACATCCGCGCCGTGGTGCGTCCCATTCTGGCCCAGCAGGGCGACAAACTGCCCGTTTCGGCCATGGACCCCGCCGGCTTCATGCCCCTGGGCACCGCCGCCTGCGAAAAGCGCGGCGTGGCCATCAACATTCCCGAATGGCAGGTGGAAAACTGCATCCAGTGCTGCCAGTGCTCCTTTGTGTGCCCCCACGCCGCCATCCGGCCCGTGGTCGCCACGGACGAAGAGCTTGAAGGCGCGCCCGCAGGCTTCACCACCAAGCCCGCCATGGGCAAAGAACTCAAGGGCATGCACTTCCGCATTCAGGTCTACCCCGAAGACTGCCTGGGCTGCGGTTCCTGCGCCGAAGTCTGCCCCGCCAAGGTTAAGGCCCTGGTCATGAAGCCCCTGGAAACCCAGATGGACGTCCAGAAGGCCAACCTGGCCTTCGCCGAAGGCCACGTGGCCCTCAAGGACGGCCTCATGTCTCGCGACAGCGTGAAGGGTTCGCAGCTGCAGCAGCCCTTGCACGAATTCTCCGGCGCCTGCGCCGGCTGCGGCGAAACCCCCTACGTCAAGGTGCTCACCCAGCTCTTTGGCGAGCGCATGCTGGTGGCCAACGCCACGGGCTGCTCCTCCATCTGGGGCGCCTCTTCCCCCACCACGCCGTACTGCACCAACAAGGACGGCCACGGCCCGGCCTGGGGCAACTCCCTGTTTGAAGACGCCGCCGAATACGGCTGCGGCATCGGCTTGGCCTACGTGCAGCGCCGCAAGCGCCTGGGCATGCTGGTGGACCAGGCCCTGCAGACGGAAGACCTCACCCCCGAACTCAAAACCGCTCTGGAAGGCTGGCTAGCCAACCAGGACGACCCCGAAGCCTCCCGCAAGTTCGGTGAGGACGTGCTCGACAACATCGACGCCCTGAACAGCGCCCTGGCCCATGAGATCTGGGACATGAGCGACCTCTTCACCAAGAAGAGCGTCTGGATCTTCGGCGGCGACGGCTGGGGCTACGACATCGGTTACGGCGGCCTGGACCACGTTCTGGCCTGCGGCGACGACATCAACGTGCTGCTTATGGACACCGAAGTATACTCCAACACGGGCGGCCAGTCCTCCAAGGCCACGCCGCTGGGCGCCGTGGCGCAGTTTGCCGCCGCGGGCAAGCGCACCGGCAAAAAAGACCTGGGCCGCATGGCCATGACCTACGGCTATGTGTATGTGGCTTCCGTGTCCATGGGCGCGGACAAGCAGCAGGTTCTCAAGGCCTTCCGCGAAGCCGAAGCCTACAAAGGCCCCTCGCTGATCATCGCCTACGCTCCCTGCATCAACCAGGGCCTGCGCAAGGGCATGGGCCGCAGCCAGGAAGAAGCCAAGATGGCCGTGCAGACCGGCTACTGGCCCCTGTACCGCTACAACCCTGAGCTGGCCAAGGAAAAGAAGAACCCCTTCCTGCTGGATAGCAAGGCCCCCAGCGCGGACATTCAGGAATTCCTGGGCGGTGAAACCCGCTACGCCTCGCTGGAGAAGAAAGACCCCGAAGCCTCCAAAAAGCTGCGCGCCGAACTGGCCGAAGCCTATGCGGAGCGCTACGCCATGCTCAAGCAGATGGCTGAAATGCCCTACCCCGACCCCTCTGAGGCCAAGTAGGGAACAACCGTAATGATGCCCGCGTCCGCCCGGACCCGACGCCGTCCTGCCGGGGACGACGCCACGGAAACGGCGGACGCGGGCAACGCCGGACATATACATGTGGTCGGGGCGCGGCAAAGCCCGCGCCCTTTTTGTGTTCCTCCGCCTGCGCAGCGGCGTCCGGCGGGCCGCGCAACGGCCCGGGCCGGAAAATCCCCGTCTGCGCGCACGACGGCCAACCGCTGGAGGCACCATGCCTAAAGGTCTCTACATCACCGCCACCGGCCCCATGACGGGCAAAAGCGCCATTGCCCTGGGGGCCATGCAGCTGCTCAGCCGCAGCATGCGCAAGGTGGCCTTTTTCCGCCCCATCATCAACGAACCCCTCTGGGACGACCGCGACCCCGACATCAACCTCATGCTTGAGTATTTCAAACTCAACATGGACTACGCGGACACCTTTGCCTACACCCAGCGCGAAGCCCGCCAGATCATCAATCAGGGCTCCCGCAACCTGCTTATTGAACACATCATCCAGAAATACAAAAAACTGCTGGAAACCCACGATTTCGTGCTCTGCGTGGGCACCGACTTTCTGGCCAAAGACCCTGTCTTTGAATTTGAGCTCAATGCCGAAATCGCCGCCAACCTGGGCTGCCCGGTCATTCTGGTTACCAGCGGCTACAACGTGAGCGCAGAAGACATCCGCGAATCGCTGCAGATCACCATGGACAGCCTCAAGCCCCATGCCCTGGACGTGGTGGCCACCATCATCAACCGCCGCAACCTGAGCCAGACCGAACTGGACGAACTGCGCGGCCAGTTCAGCACGGACGACCGCCCGGCGCTGATCTACTCCGTGCCCAACGACCCCACCATCGGCCAGCCCACCATGCGCGACGTGAAAAAAGGCCTCAACGCCCAGGTGCTTTTTGGTGAAAACCGCCTGGATGCCCTGGTGGGCGACTACCTCATCGCCGCCATGCATGTGGATAACGTGCTGGGCTACATTGCCAAAGACCAGCTGCTGGTCACCCCCGGCGACCGCACGGACGTGCTGCTGGCGGCCATTGCCTCGCGCCTTTCCTCCTCCACTCCGGACATCGCCGGCGTGCTGCTTACGGGCGGGCTGCGCCCTTCAGAACGGGTCTGCAAGTTCATTGAGGGCTGGACCGGCTCCCCCCTGCCCATCCTTATGACTCAGGACCACACCTACAAGGCCGTACTGGCCCTGCAGGGCATTATCGCCCCCATTGAGCCCGGCGACCTGCGCAAGATCAACACCGTGCTGGGGCTTTTTGAGCACCACGTCAACGGCAAGGAAATCACCAGCCGCATCGGCGGCGAGCGCAGCAGCCGCATCACGCCCATGATGTTCGAGTTTGAGCTTATCGAACGCGCCAAAACGGACAAAATGCGCATTGTCCTGGCCGAAGGCATGGAAGAACGCATCCTCCGGGCCACGGACATTCTGCTGCGCCGCGATGTGGCCGAAATCATTCTGCTGGGCAATGTGGAAAAAATCCGCACCAAGGCCAGCACCCTGGGCCTGGACATCAGCAAGGCCACCATCATCGACCCCATGCACGCGCCCCAGTTTGACGACTACGCCGCCACCTACTACGAACTGCGCAAAAAGAAGGGCATCACCCCGGAACAGGCCCGCGACACCATGACCGACGCCACCTACTTCGGCACCATGATGGTCAAGAAAGATGACGCCGACGGTATGGTTTCCGGCTCCATCAACACCACGGCCCACACCATCCGCCCGGCCTTTGAGTTCGTCAAAACCAAGCCCGGCTTTTCGGTGGTTTCGTCCGTCTTCCTCATGTGCCTCAAAGACCGCGTGCTGGCCTTCGGCGACTGCGCCGTGAACCCCAACCCCACGGCCCAGCAACTGGCGGAAATAGCCATAGCCTCGGCCCACACGGCCCAGGTCTTCGGCATTGAACCGCGCGTGGCCATGCTCTCTTACTCCACGGGCACCTCCGGCAAGGGCGCGGATGTGGACGTGGTGGTGGAAGCCACCCGCATTGCCAAAGAAATGGCCCCGGACCTGGCCCTGGAAGGCCCCTTGCAGTACGACGCCGCCATCGACCCCAGCGTGGCCAAGACCAAAATGCCCGACAGCCAGGTGGCCGGTCGCGCCACCGTGTTCATCTTCCCGGACCTGAACACGGGCAACAACACTTATAAGGCCGTGCAGCGCGCCGCCGGGGCCGTGGCCATCGGCCCCGTGCTCCAGGGCCTGAACAAGCCGGTCAACGACCTCTCGCGCGGCTGCACCGTGCCTGATATTGTCAACACCGTGGCCATTACCGCAGTACAGGCCGCGGCAGAAAAAAAGGCCGCCAAAGCGTAAGCGGGCGACCGGAATACTGGTAGAAGATGCCTCCGGCGGCAAAGGGGGCGCAGCCCTCCTTGCCGCCGATTTCCCTTCTCACGGCCTGGGTGCCGCAACAGGCAAGGATGCACGCTGCCCGGCAGCGCGCTCCAATGCAAAAAGGTACTGCTATGAAAGTTCTGGTCATCAACGCGGGCTCTTCGTCCTGCAAATACCAACTGCTGGAAATGGACGACCGCCGCGTGCTCTGCTCCGGTCTGGCCGAACGCATCGGCCAGGGGGGCGGTCGCCTGACCCACAAAATCGCCCCGGATACGGACAAGGAAGAAAAACTCATCCGCGAGGCGGAGTTCAAGACCCATGTGGACGCCATGAAGCTGGTCATCGCCCTGCTCACCGATGCCCAGAAGGGCGTTATCAAAGACAAGAGCGAAATCTACGCCATCGGGCACCGCGTGCTGCACGGCGGCGAAGCCGTGAGCCAGCCCGTGCGCGTGGACGACCGCATCAAGGGCATTATACGGGAGTGCTTTCCCCTGGGGCCCCTGCACAACCCGGCCAACCTCATGGGCATTGAAGTAGCGGAAGAGCTCTTCCCCGGCGTGCCCAACGTGGCCGTGTTTGACACGGAATTCGGCATGGGCATGCCGCAGGAAGCCTATATGTACGCCCTGCCCTACAAGCTGTATGAAGAGCTGAAAATCCGCCGCTACGGCTTCCACGGCACATCGCACAAGTACATCGCCCACAAGACGGCGGAATACCTGGGCAAGCCGCTGGGCGAGCTGCGCTCCATCACCATGCATCTGGGCAACGGCTCTTCCATGAGCTGCGTCAAAAACGGCAAGTGTTTTGACACCAGCATGGGCCTGACCCCGCTGGAAGGTCTGGTCATGGGCACCCGTTGCGGCAGCATCGACCCGGCCATTGTGCCTTTTGTCATGGAGAAAAAGGGCCTGAGCCCGGCCGAAGCCGACACCCTGATGAACAAAAAATCCGGTCTGCTGGGCCTTTGCGGCTATACGGACATGCGCGACGTGCACGCCCAGGTGGAAAAAGGCGACCAGCGCGCCGCCCTGGCTCTGGCCCTGCTGGTGCGCAGCATCAAAAAGACCCTGGGCGCGTATCTGGTGCTGCTGGAAGGCAAGGCGGACGCTCTGGTCTTTACCGCCGGCATCGGCGAAAACGACGATATCGTGCGCGCCCAAGTCTGCGCAGGGCTGGAAGCCTTTGGCGTTACGCTGGACCAGAAGGAAAACAGCACCCGCAAGCCCGGCGCGCGCACCATTTCCACGCCGGAGAGCCGCATCCCCGTGCTGGTCATCCCCACCAATGAGGAACTGCAGATCGCCCTGGCCACAGTGGAAGTGCTGGGCCACTAGAGCATTTAACACTTGAAATGCTCATTCCGGCGCTAACCGCGCAAATAAAGAGTACTTACAAGGCCGTGAGGGGAAGGGAGCTTTTTTCAAGAGGCTCCCTTCCCCCTTTTGTTCCCCGCGCCGCCCGGCGGCGGAAGCGCCTGTCAGGCAAGGCCCGGTCCAGGCCGCGGGCCTTGCCCTTTGCAGACACACGCAACACGCTGCCGCTGTTTATCCCCCTTTCTCCCCGCAAAAACGCAAGTCTTTCCTCTCCGTCTGTTCTTACTAGAGCATTTAACACTTGAAATGCTCGCTTACGGCAGGCAAAAGCCTGCCTTCTCGCATTTCGTGGCAAGGATTTTCAAGAAAATCCTTGTAGAGCAGTTAGCTCATTTCATTCGCTAACTGCTCTACCCGCGCTGCAGTTGGCGGCCGGCAAGGCGCTTACGCAGATTTTCGGCCACCACGGCGGGATCCTGCGGTTTTCTGGCAATACCGCTCTCTATGGCGGCTTTGGCGGTAGCGGCGGCCACTTGCGGAGCCACTTCGGGGTTGAGGGTGGAGGGGACGATGTATTCCGGGCTGAGTTCTTCAGGCTTGACCAAGGCGGCGATGGCCTTGGCGGCGGCGATCTTCATAGCGTCGTTAATATCGGTGGCGCAGACGTCGAGAGCGCCGCGGAAAATGCCGGGGAAGGCCAGCACGTTGTTGATCTGGTTGGGGCAGTCGGAGCGGCCGGTGGCCACCACTTTGGCCCCGGCGTCCTTGGCGCGCTGGATAGGCCAGATTTCGGGGATGGGGTTGGCCTGGGCAAAGACGATGGGGTCTTTGGCCATGCTGCGGATCATTTCTTCGGTGAGGGTATTGGGGGCAGAAACGCCGATAAAGACGTCCGCGCCCTTGATGGCGTCGGCCAGGCCGCCCTTGATTCTATTGGGGTTGGTGCGGGCGGCAATGTCTTCCTTATAGGGGTTCATGCCCTCGGCGCGGCCCTGCCAGATAGGCCCGCGCGAATCGCACATAATGACGTTTTTGAGGCCCAGGGCCATGAGCAGCTTGATGATGGCAATGCCGGCTGCGCCCGCGCCGCTGGTGACCACGGTGATATCGTCCAGTTTTTTGCCCACCAGTTTGAGGGCGTTCATGAGGCCGGCCAGAGTGACCACGGCGGTGCCGTGCTGGTCGTCGTGGAAGATGGGGCCCTTGAACACGCCGTTTTTCTTGAGGCTGTCTTCAATAATGAAGCATTCCGGAGCCTTGATGTCCTCAAGGTTCACGCCGCCGAAGGTGGGGGCCAGGAGTTCCACCAGCTCCACGATTTTGGCGGTATCCTTGGTGTCTACGCAGATGGGGAAGGCGTCCACGTCGCCAAAGGTTTTGAAGAGCAAGGATTTGCCCTCCATAACGGGCATGGCGGCGGCGGCGCCGATGGCGCCCAGCCCCAGCACGGCGGTGCCGTTGGAAACCACGCAGACGAAGTTGGCGTGGTTGGTGTAGGTATCAAGGGTATCGGGATTACGGTGGATTTCCATGCAGGGTTCGGCCACGCCCGGCGAATAGGCCAGGGTAAGGTCGTCGTTGTCGCGCACGGGCACTTTGACCCGCACTTCTATCTTGCCCTGATAGTCCTTGTGCATGGCCAGGGCTTCTTCCTTCAGATTCTTGATCCGAGACATGGCTCACTCCTTGAATGGTGATGAATAAGGCGCATGCGCCGCGTATCCGTGTGGTCCAGCGCTGCGGCGGTTCCACTTACGCGTCTTGACCAAAAGCCGCACGCTGAGACTCCGGGGCGGCACGCCACATTCCGGCTACGGTTTTTCCGCCGGACAGTCCGAAAGGACGCCAGTCCCCCGGAATTTTCCCCTGGGGCGACATCGCGGCGGGCTGCCCGCGCGGGGCTACGCCTTGGGGCGTTCCTCGTCTTTCATATACAATTTGCCGTCGCGCAGCCAGTAGCGCAGACCGTCCAGCTTTTTGAAGCTCTCTATGGCGGCGTCCAGAGCTGCGGAATCGGGGGACCGGAAACGGATTTTGACCTGCCGCATGCCGTTCTCTATCGTGGCGGAAAGCACGGAAATGACGCTCATGCCGTTGGCTTTGAGCACTTCCAGCAGGGCGCGGATGGTGCCGGGCTGATTGGGCACCACAAAACCGGCTTCTTCTCCGGGCTGTTCCGCGCCGCTGATGGTGAGCAAGGCGTGGAAGACGTCCCAGCCGGTGAGGATGCCCACCAGCTTGTCCTCTTCATTGACGACAGGCAGGCAGGCCACATGTTTGTCGAACATGAGTTTGGCTGCCTGCTCCACGGTATTGCCGTAATAGATGGTGGTGGGGGCCACCACCATAACGTCTTTAGCCGTAGTTTCTGAGATGATGTCCATGGCCTCCAAAATTTCATAGCCCGTGGTATGCAGGGGCGCATAAGCCTTAAGATCTGAAGAGGAGATCAGGCCCACCACCACATTGTCCTTGTCCACAACGGGAAGACGGTTGATATGGTGGTCTCTGAGAAGTTTTTTGCATTGCAGAAGAGTTGTTTCAGGCGTAATAGTGACAACATTTTGCTTCATCCAGTCGAGTATAAGCATGACATCCCCTCTTATCGATCAGTTAATTTTGAGGATCTGCATTCTCAATATTCCAAGAGGCCAAATCCTGTACTTGCCAGTGCAGGCTGCGCCGACGGCGTTGCATCCGGCCAGCGGCGCAGCCTCAAGGATTGTGCCCAAAGACAAGGCCTGCGGCGGGGAGGGGATCCCCGCCGGAAGGAAAATGCCGTTACGCGTCAAGCGGAACAGCTCCCGGAGCAGCCGCAGCCCTGCATTTTGCGGCGCAGCTTTTCGGGCAGGATGCCCCGCACCGATTCCATAGTGACCATCCGCCGCATGATGCCCAACTGATCCTGCAGGGGCAACTGCTTGGGGCACACGCTGTCACAGGCCAACAGGCCCATGCAGCCGAACACGCCTTTGTCGTCGCCGATGAGATCGTAGTAGTCCGCCGGGGTGCGGTTGTCGCGAGGGTCAATGTAGAAACGCGCCATGCGGTTGATGGCCGTGGCCCCGATAAAGTCTTCGCGCATGCGGGCCGTGCCGCAGGCCGCCACGCAGCAGCCGCATTCAATGCAGCGGTCCAGCTCAAAGATCTGGGTGGCCAGGTCGTTGCTCATGCGTTCTTCCTGGGCGGCAGGGTCAAAGCCCTTATTGGTATGGATCCAGGATTCGATCTTTTGGCCCACATTGCGGAACCAGGTGCCCGTATCCACAGAAAGGTCGCCCAGCAGCTTGAACACCGGCAGAGGGTGCAGGCTGATGTGGTCCGGCAGGTCGCAGGTCTGGGTGTGGCAGGCCAGGCCGGGACGACCGTTGATGACCATGCCGCAGGAGCCGCAGATGCCGGCGCGGCAACAGAAGTCAAACTGCAGGGTGGCGTCCTGCTTTTCGCGGATCATATTCAGGGCGATGAAGAGCGTCATGCTGGGGTGCTCTTCAAGCTGGAATGTCTGCATATGTGGCGTGGAATGCGGATCCAGCGGATTGAAGCGGAAGATCTCGAAGGTAAGATTACGTCCCATTATGCTCTCCTCCCTTAGCCTTTCTGGTCGTAGGAAACGACCTGGTCTTCCCTGATGTCGCCGGATATGATCTTGCCGCCGCCGTAGCCGCGGTCGCCCGGAGGCATGATGAAGAACGGCGTGGCGGGTTCATACTTGAGCGTGGGCAGACTGTCGCCCTCATTCCAATAGGCCAGGGTGCGCACCAACCAGTCCTTGTCGTTGCGTTCGGGGTAGTCCTCCCGGGCGTGCGCGCCGCGGCTTTCGGTACGCATCAGCGCGCCGTAGGCCGTGCACAGGGCCAGCTTGAGCATGCCCGGCACGCGCAGGGCCATGGAAAGCTCGGCATTGGGCCCGGGGACATTGCCGCCGGCAAGCCGCATGTTTTTGCAGCGCTCCAGCAGAGCCTGGAGCTTGTCCACGCCTTCCTGCAGGTCTTTGCCGTTGCGGAAGATGCCCACGTGCTCCATCATCACGTCCTGCATCTCGTTGCGCAGGGTATAGCAGTCGTCGCCTGTGCCGCGCAAAAGTGCCGTGATGCGGTCCTGCACTCGCGTCATGCCTTCCTTCATGGAGGCGGTAGCAAACACCGTTTCGTAGCCCTCCAGAAATTCCACCAGCTTCTTGCCCACAATGCGGCCGGAAACCACGGTCTCCGCCAGGGAGTTGCCGCCCAGGCGGTTAAAGCCGTGCATATCCCAGCAGGCGGCCTCGCCGGCGGCAAAAAGGCCTTTGAGCCCGTAGGCGTGACCATCTTTATTGATGCGCACGCCGCCCATACTGTAGTGGTGGGTGGGCCGCACGGGGATGAGCTGGTGTATGGGGTTCACGCCCAGGAAGTGGGTGGAAATGTCGTACACTTCGCGCAGGTTGGTGGTGATGTGCTTTTCGCCCAGGTGACGGATGTCCAGCCAGAGGTGCTCGCCATAGGGGCTTTTGACGCCGTAGCCCTTGCGCATGTGTTCGGTCATGCGGCGGGAAACCACGTCGCGCGAGGCCAGCTCGGCCTTTTCCGGCTCATAGTCGGGCATGAAGCGGTATTCGTTCACGTCCAGCAGGGTGCCGCCGTCGCCGCGGCAGCCTTCGGTGACCAGAATATCCGTGGGCACCGTGCCCGTGGGGTGAAACTGCACGGCCTCCATGTTGCCCAAGGGCACCAGGCCGGTTTCCAGGGCTGTGATCTGACCGCCACCGTCGCAGATGACCGCGTTGGTGGTGGCCCGGTAGATGCGGCCGTAGCCGCCCGTGGCGATGAGCGTGGCCTTGGCGAAGTAGCCCGTAAGCTCGCCGGTGCGCAGGTCGCGGGCCACGCAGCCCATGCAGTGTTCGCCGTTGTGGACCAGCACTTCGGCCTGCATGCGGTCGTGCACCTCCACGCCCAGCTGCAGCAAGCGGTTGTCCAGGGTGAAGAGCACGGCGTGGCCCGTGCCGTCCGAAGTGTAGCAGGTACGCCACTTGGCCGTGCCGCCAAAGGCGCGGGAGTGGATCAGGCCCTCGTTTTCCTTCTTTTCTGTGGCCTGAAACGGCTTGCCGCCTTTAAAGTAGGTGTGCTCGCCCGGCACCACGCGGCTCCAGGGCACGCCCATCCAGGCCATTTCACGCATGGCGATGGGGGCAGTTTCGGCAAAAAGGCGGGCCACTTCCTGGTCGCAGCCCCAGTCCGACCCCTTAACGGTGTCGGCAAAATGGATTTTGGGGCAGTCGCCATCGCCCATGATGGAATTGCCCAGGGCCGCCTGCATGCCGCCCATAGCCGCCGATGAGTGCGAACGCTTGGGCGGCACCACAGAAAGACAAATAACCCGGAACCCGGCCTGGGCGGCCTCCACGGCCACACGCTCTCCGGCAAGGCCGGCCCCGATGCACAGAACGTCAGATTCAAAAATACGCATGCGGCACCCCCTTATCCCTGGAACCAGGCGCGGGTCAGGGCCAGCGCGCCGAGCAACAGATAACAAGCCATGACAATCCAGGTCCATTTGCGCCACTGCGGCTTTGAGCTCTTGGTGCAGATGCCGAATTTCACGGCGATACGGTAGATGCCGATGCCCGTATGCAGGATGACACAGGGCAGAAAGACCACATAGAAGGCCAGCCAACCGCTGTGCAGCCGCTTGGCGCTGCCCGCCACGTTAATGGGCAGGTCGGTCATGACGGTGTACACATGGTAGAATGCGCCCAGCAAAATGACGATGGCCGTGAAGACCTGCACCAGCCACAGCCAGGTGTCAAAATCCTTCAGGCTTTTGCTGTGCTGTACAAAAATGCCCAGCTCATGCGCGCGGAAGGGCATTTTGCGGGCCGCAATGTAAAAATGAAAGACAATGAGCAAGAGGATGACGGGGGCGGCGATCTGCGCGAGCCAGGTGACCTCCAGAAGCCAGGCTATGCCGTTGGTCAGAGCCGGGCTGATGACCACGGTGCCCTCCAGCACCAGGTGCACGCACACAAACAGGGCCAGAAGCGCGCCCGAGGCCGCCTGCCAGAAATCCAGGCGCGTCTTGCCCTCGAGAGGGACTCTGTTTGAAGTCATGGCAACTCCTTCTGCAAATGATGGGTTGGAAGCAGTCATGATGTGATAACCGCCTTGGTTACAGATGTCGGTAAGGGGCCTGACCTGTTTCGTAATAATTGTCGCCCGTGCTGTCGATAACCACAATGGCCGGGAAGTCTTCCACCTCCATGGCGGCCACGGCTTCGGGGCCGAGGTCGGGATAGGCCAGCACGGTATATTTTTTGACGGCGCGCGCGATAAGCGCGCCCGCCCCGCCCACGGCCGCCAGATAGGGCACGCCGTGCTTTTTCATGGCTTCCACCACTTTTGCGCTGCGGTAGCCCTTGCCAATCATGCCTTTGAGGCCCTGGTCCAGCAGACGGGGCGTATAGGCGTCCATGCGCCCCGAAGTGGTGGGCCCGGCAGCGCCGATGGCGTGCCCTGGCCGGGCAGGGCTGGGCCCCACATAGTAGACCACCGCGCCCTCCAGGCTGACGGGCAGGGCTTCGCCCCTATCCAGAGTTTCCACCAGGCGTTTGTGGGCCGCGTCGCGCGCGGCCAGAATGGTGCCGGAAATGAGCACCCTGTCGCCGGCGCGCAGGGAGCGGGCCGTGGCCTCGTCAAAAGGCGCGCGTATTTTTTTCACTGCGTCAGACATGGCGCCCTCCTAAAGCACGACTTCGGCGTGACGCGCCGCGTGGCAGTTGATGTTGACGGCCACAGGCAGCGAAGCAATGTGGGTGGGAGCCCACTCCACATGCACCTTGAGGGCCGTGGTCGCCCCGCCCAGGCCCTGCGGGCCCACGCCGGTTTTGTTGATCAACTCCAGCAGTTCGTCCTCAAAGGCCGCGTAGCGGGGGTCGGGGTTGCGGCTTTCCAGGTCGCGCGCGGCGGCGCGCTTGGCGCAAATGGCGGCCATCTCCATAGTGCCGCCCAGGCCCACGCCCACCACCAGGGGCGGACAGGAATTGGGGCCCGCCGTCAAAACAGCGTCCAGCACCACCTTGCGCACGCCTGCAATGCCGTCCGCAGGCACCAGCATTTTGAGCACGCTCTTGTTTTCGGATCCGGCCCCCTTGGGGGCCAGACGCAGACGCAGATGGTCGCCGGGCACCAGCCGGGTGTGGAGCACCGCCGGGGTATTGTCCCCGGTGTTCTTGCGCTCAAAAAGCGGTTCGGCCACACAGGATTTGCGCAAATAGCCATCCACATAACCCCGACGCACGCCCTCGTTGACGGCATCCTCAAAGGCCCCGCCCACAATGTGCGCGTCCTGCCCCACCTCGGCAAAGACCACGGCCAGGCCCGTATCCTGGCAAAGAGGCACTTCGCCCTTGGCGGCGATATCCGCATTTTCCAGAAGCTGGTCCAGAATATTGCGGCCCACGGGCGAAGGCTCGTCTTCCCGCGCCTTGCACATGGCCGCCTTCATGTCCGCAGGCAGGCGGTAACACGCCTCTACGGCCAGATCCGCCACGGCCCGCGCAATGTCCTCATACTGAATTTCCCTCATAACATTGCCTCGTTTTATTGTTTTCCCACGGTCCGGCGTCACAAAGGCGTCGACCGCAACCGTATAACACCCGACCTAATGGAAAGGCCAGATGAGCGGAATGAGCAGCCAGCACATGAGCAGACTGATAACCTGCAGCAGCCAGCCAGCCTTGACGTAGTCCATAAAGGAGTAGCGGCCGGGGCCCAGAACAATGGTATTGGGCGGCGTGGCTATGGGCGTCAGGAAGCAGCAGGAAGCGGACATGGCAATGCCCATGGCTATGGGCAAGGGAGAAATGCCGCTGCCCATGGCGATGGGCAGGGCCAGAGGGGCCATAAGGGCCGCCGTGGCCGTGTTGGACATGAAGTTGGTGATCAGGGCCGTGAGCGCGCAGCAGACCAGCATGAGCATCCAGGGGTCGTGCACCATGCTCACCACGGCGTTGGCCACAATGGCCGCCGCGCCGGACTTGTCCATAGCCGCGGACATGGAAAGCATGCCGGCAAACAAAAAGATGGTGGTCCAGTCCACGCTGCGGAAGGCTTCGCGCATGGTCATGCAGCCGGTGATGATCATCAGGCAGGCGCCCAGCATGGCCGCCGTGGTCAAGGGCATCAATTCGCTGGCCATCATGAAGACCACGAAGGCAAAAATGATCATGGCGTGCCACATTTTATTCTCGCGCCGGTGCTGGGCGCCTTCCGTCACCACATCGTCGTCCACCGGCTGGCGGTCGGGCAGGAAACGGTGGCCGATGAGCGCGTAATAGATCAGGCCGGCCGCCAGCAGAGGCACGCCGATAAGGCCGAACTCAAAAAAGCCGAAGGGGGTCTGGCCGGTCTGGGCCAGCATGGAGTTGATGATGCCGTTGGGCGGCGTGCCCACCAGAGAGACCGTACCGCCCAGGGATGCCGCAAAGGCCACGGGCATGAGCACCTTGCCGGGAGCCAGCTTGGCCTTGAGGCACATGCCCATAACCATAGGCACGGCCACTACGGTGGTGCCGGTGTTGGAAAGCACGGTGGAAAGCAGGCCCACGGCGGCCATGGCGTAGACCAGCAATTTAATGGGATTGCCCTTGGAAAGCCTTACCGCCAAAGCGCCCACCTTGTCGGCAAAGCCGGTAATGAACGTGGCTTCGCCCACAATGAACATGGCCATGAACAGCACTACTGTAGGATTGCCGAAATAGCTGAAAGCCACTTTGGAGGTGATTACATGGGTGAGGGAAAGGGCGATGGGCACCAGCAGGGCGGTGACGGGCAGCGGGACGACCTCGGTAAAAAACATGATGGCCGCCACAAACAAAATACCTAATGTGATGTATGCCTTTGTGGGGTCTTCCGGCAGCGTGATGCCCAAGGGCTGCGCGGCAACTGCGTCCTGATCGAGCAAGCATATTGCCACAACCACAACCACCGCCAGTAAGAACATTCGTTTCATCCGTCAACCTCCAAGTGGGAATAGAGTTTGGTGGGGTCTCTGCAAGGCACGCAGTGGATTCTTGCGGGATGCGAGAGACGAATAAAACTTAATATACTAACCTTACAGGATACATGACACTATCTCTATGTTAATGCAATATATTTATTTTGTTTGTATGAACAATTTTATATTTTTTTCAAAAATTCCAAGCTGAAAGGCAGAAAAATTTTTTTATGGCAAACATGTGCAAAAAATCACAACATTCCTTTTAAAACTTGGCATTTTCCAGCATTTTGGCATACTATAAACTGAGAACAACTTGTGAATTATTTATCACAAGACTGCTGACAGAGTATTCCTTGGCCTCATTTGCTGTGCACCAGCCCCCTGAGGCCGCCGCGTCCGCGCTCTGCGCGCCAAAACAGCTTTGCCTCTGCCAGGGGATCCTGCTATGTAGTGACCTGCATTTGGTTAGCCAGCATCCATGCCAACCAGCACATTTTACAAAAATAATTCGTCGGCATAGTCGGCGGCGGGCCTTGGCCCTGCAACCTCCAACCCAACGGAGCAGAGATGCAATTTTCCAACATCCTTGTACCGGTAGACGGCTCGGACGACGCCCTGTTCGCCTGCCGCGTGGCCGAGCAGCTCACCGCCGCCATACCCGGCAAAGAAACCATCACCCTGCTGTACTGCGTGGACCCCATTCCCGCCCTTATCGGCGGCCAACAGCGCGCGGAACTGGAGGCGCAACACAAAGCGGAAAGCGCCCAAATATTTGAAGCCGCCCGCAGCCTGCTGCAGCACAGCGACCTGAACCTCAAAACGGCTTTCCGCTATGGAGCCGCCGGCCAGACCATTGCGGACACGGCCACAGAACTGGGTTGCACTCTGATTATCATGGGCACACGCGGCAGGGGCGAATTGAAAAGCCTGGCCCTCGGCAGCGTGAGTCACGACGTGCTGCACAAGGCCGACGTGCCCGTGCTGCTGGCCAACAAAACGTACCTGCAGACCCGGCGCTGAGCCAGACGCCGCCTTGTAGGACTATGATCTTTGCGAATGGGGCGCCACAAAGATAAAAGATGCCGCGCCGACGCCGCGCATCGGCCATACGCCTGTGCAGCCGACCAATCTATTGTAAAATGGCACGGCCCTAAACCCACCTGCTGGAGCAATCATGCCAAAACTTCCTTTTTTTCTGACCTGTTCTGTTACGTTGCTCGCTTTGCCCGCAGCCGCGCTGGCCTCTCAGGGGCACCCCACCGTTCCCGGAGCGGAACTGGCCGTTTACTGGGCCATACCTTTTGCCTGTATGCTGCTTTCCATCGCCCTTATGCCTCTGCTGGCTCCCCACCTCTGGGAACACCACTTCGGCAAGATCTCACTGTTCTGGGGCCTGGCCTTTCTGATCCCCTGCGCCCTGGTTTACGGCGCCTCCACGGCCCTCTACGAATTTCTGCACATCATTCTTCTGGATTACATCCCCTTTATTATTCTGCTTTTCACCCTCTTTACCGTGGCTGGCGGCGTGCGGCTTAAAGGTTCGCTTACCGGTACGCCACTGGTGAACACGGGCCTTCTGGCCGTGGGCACCGTGCTGGCCAGCTGGATGGGCACCACCGGCGCGGCCATGCTGCTCATCCGCCCCCTGCTCCGGGCCAACGCCCACCGCCGCTACCAGGCCCACAGCGTGGTCTTTTTCATCTTTCTGGTGGCCAACATCGGCGGCTCCCTCACCCCTCTGGGCGACCCGCCGCTTTTTTTGGGCTTTCTTAAGGGCGTCAGCTTCTTCTGGACCACCACCAACCTCTTTCTGAAAACAGCGCTTATTTCACTCATTCTGCTCTGCCTCTACTTCGGGCTGGATGCGGCCCTCTACGCCAAGGAAGGCAAGCCCCAACCCGCGCCCGCAGACCGCGGCAACGGAGAAAAGCTCGGCCTTGACGGCAAAATCAACCTGCTCTTCCTGCTGGGCGTGGTGCTGGTGGTGCTGGCCTCCGGCCTTTGCCCCTTGGGCGAACTGTTTACGGTATACGGTGTGCCCGTAGAAGGCCAAAACCTGCTGCGCGACGTGCTGCTGCTCTGCCTTGCCGGCCTTTCTCTGCGCTTTACCGCCGCAGAATGCCGCAAACGCAACGGCTTTACCTGGGCCCCCATTGAAGAGGTGGCCAAGCTCTTTCTCGGCATCTTCCTCAGCATGATCCCGGCCATCGCCATTTTGCGGGCCGGGACGGACGGCGCTCTGGCCGGGCTTATCCAGCTGGTAACCACTGCAGACGGTCAGCCCAACAACGCCATGTACTTCTGGCTTACGGGCGCGCTCTCCAGCTTTCTGGACAACGCCCCCACCTACCTGGTCTTCTTCAATACCGCCGGCGGTGACCCCGTGCACCTCATGAACGACATCCCCGGCACCCTGGCCGCCATCTCGGCCGGCGCGGTCTTTATGGGGGCCAATACCTACATCGGCAACGCGCCCAACTTCATGGTCCGCTCCATTGCCGAAAACCAGGGCGTGCGCATGCCCAGCTTCTTCGGCTATATGGCCTGGTCCGTGGGCATCCTGATCCCAGCCTTCCTGCTCATTACCTGGCTGTTCTTTTAGAGCATTTAACACTTGAAATGCTCGCTTACTGCAGGCAAAAGCCTGCCTTCTCGCATTTCGTGGCAAGGATTTTCAAGAAAATCCTTGCAGAGCAGTTAGCTCATTTCATTCGCTAACTGCTCTCAAACGGGCATCCGTGTAGGAGAAGGGAACGTTTGTGAACACAACATCCCTTCTCCCCACGCCCGTTCCAGCAAAAACCTTTTCCGACTACTGAACAGTGCAGGGGGCATAGGGGGGAGCGTAGCCCTAAATCTGCCTAAAAAAATATTTAACTAACGGATATCCATTACCATCTTGACAACATTCCCACATCGGAATAATGTTATATCAGAGCCTTTCACACAAAAAGCATCCCACCACGCATACAAAAAATGCACGTCCGCTTGTAAGCGCAGCGGCGCTTTAGGGCCACCGTCGTGCCAGGGCCGTGACAATGCCGCAACGGCAAAGACACACGAATATGACTGGGGTCGTAAGGACTTTTCTATGGATATGATGACGACGAAACAAGCTGCCGTTAAATGGGGCATTTCCGCGCGGCGCGTAACCGCGCTGTGCACAGAAAACCGGATTCAAGGAGCCGTAGTTGTCGGCAAGATGTGGCTTATCCCTAAAACAGCCCAAAAACCGGAAGACGGGCGATCCACTCGGTTTGAGCCACCAATGGATACCCCCGTCAAGCCCTTTCTGAAATGGGTGGGAGGAAAAGCGCAGGTTTTAAATGAGATCCGACAGCAGTATCCGGCAGAACTTGGAAGACGCATTACAAAATATGCTGAGCCATTTGTTGGCGGCGGAGCCGTCCTTTTTGACGTCATCAGCAGGCATAGAATACAGCATGCCTACATAAGCGATATAAACAAAGAACTTATCACAGCATATACAGCAATACGCGACAATGTCGATGACGTTATAAATGAGCTGCAGCGTCTTGAATCAAATTATATCTCAGCTGATAATGCGCTACAAAAAGAAATATATTATAAAAACAGGCAACGCTTTAACGATATAAAATTATTAAAAAATTCCACAATTGAGACTTCTTCTCTATTTATATTTCTCAACAAAACCTGCTTCAATGGATTGTACAGGGTCAATTCACACGGAAATTTCAATGTTCCACAAGGCAGCTACAAAAATCCAAAAATCTGCGATGTCAAAAACCTGCAAAAAGTTTCATCCCTGCTGCAAGGCATTCATATCGTCTGCGGGGACTACAAGCAATCCGGCACGTTCATAGACAAAAACACCTTTGCCTATTTTGACCCACCTTATCGCCCGCTGACAGCAACGGCAAACTTCACCGCCTATGCAACCAGCGGATTTGGCGATAATGAGCAAAGGGAACTTGCCCTTTTTATAAATGAGATAAGTGCGCGTGGAGCCCATATTGTCGCAAGCAACAGCGACCCCAAGAATGCGGATGTAAAGGACAATTTTTTTGACAATCTTTATGCAAAACACAAAATCATACGCATTGGCGCAAACAGGGCCATCAACTCTGTGGGGGGCTCACGTGGGAAGATAAGTGAATTGCTTATCTGCAATACTTAAAGCAATGTTACGTTAAATCTATTCCGGCTGCAGCAAAAGCAGACATCATAGCAAATATGCAATGCAGGACTAACAGACTGCTAAGTGTAGATAAAATATATTGTAATTTTGTGAATATACCTATTTCAAAGAGGGTTAAAATGCGAAATTTCGCGGAATGGTTTGAAAAATTCAAATCAAGCATTGCAGACTACAAATACTACACAGATTTTGAAAAAGTTTATAGAAATGTTGACAATATAAAAGTTGAATTAAATATTCTAAACTCCCTTATCGGGGAAAATGACATAGAGCTATGCTTTACAAATCTTGTACGCAGATATCCTGAAATAATAAAATGTATACCGCTTTTGCTCGCTGTTCGCACTAGTGAAATCTATGCCATTGATGATGATGGCGAATTTTTATATTCCTTCTCAAAAATGAATTATTCTTTAGAACAATATAAAATATTTATGCGTAAAACTGGACTATTCAGACTGATACAAGAGCATCTTGTGTCTAATCTTGTTGACTATGCTACAGGGGTTGAAACAGGGCTTGACAGCAATGGGCGGAAAAATCGTGGTGGCCACTTAATGGAAAACCTTGTGGAATCTCATCTGCGTAAAGCCGGCCTTGTTCGTGACGCAACCTATTTTAAAGAAATGACCATAGCTGCCATAGAAAAAAACTGGGGTATAAACCTAGCGACGTTATCCAATCAAGGCAAGGCCGTTAAACGATTTGATTTTGTCGTTAAGGCTTCATCGAACATATATGGAATTGAAACAAACTTTTACGCCAGCGGGGGATCAAAGCTGAACGAAACAGCTCGCAGTTATAAAACCCTAGCGCTTGAAGCTCAACACATTCCCAGGTTTACATTTGTATGGTTTACAGATGGGCGGGGTTGGCAGTCGGCGCGAAACAACCTTGAAGAAACCTTTGACGTCATGCAACATATCTATAGCATCGCTGATCTTGAAAATGGCGTTATGGGGAAAATATTTATATGACACTGAAAAAGTTTTGTCCTGACAACTTTGAACTGGAGATGAATACGGTATGGTCGTTTCCACAACGAGGAAACTGGGCCACACATGATGCAAAATATCGTGGAAATTGGTCTCCGTATATCCCGAGGAACTTACTCCTCCGTTATTCTGCAGAAGGAGATACAATTCTTGACCAATTCTCTGGTGGTGGAACTACTCTGGTTGAAGCAAAATTACTGCGTCGCAACATTATTGGAATCGATATAAATCCTAAAGCTCTTGAGAGGTGTAAAGAAAAAACGGACTTCGCGATGCCTGATGGTGGTAAAGTAAAAATTATTCACGGCGATGCCAGAAATATGCCTTTTATTAACGACAATAGTATAGATTTTATTTGTACGCATCCCCCCTATGCTGATATAATACACTACAGCGAAGATATCGATGGCGATATGTCTCTTCTTCCTGTTTCTGACTTTTTAGAACAAATGCAAAGAGTCGCGGCAGAAAGCCACCGCGTATTAAAATCTGGGAAATTTTGCGCCATTTTGATGGGCGATACTCGAAAAAAAGGCTGCGTTGTTCCCATGAGTTTTGAGGTCATGAAAATTTTTCAACAAGCAAAATTTACCATCAAGGAAATCATCATCAAGGAACAACATAACTGCAAAGCAACTGGCTACTGGAAAACTAACAGTCTTAAATACAATTTCCTTTTGTTGGCCCATGAATATCTGTTTGTTTTTCGAAAATAAATAATGCAATGTGCTGTATTGCCCTTTCTCATGCATGCGCAGCGTAAAATTTTCTGCGCGGGGCTGAGGCGCCAGATGCGCGTAAGGCTTCTCAAGCCGCCCCACTGGCGCGGCGGCCCGGGCTGTGCTAAGCTATACCCGTTATGGCGGCCTCATCGGCCGAAGAAAGGAGCAAAAATATGGGCAGCATTGTGGCCGTGTGCGTCAGCACGAAAAAAGGCGTGGCCAAAAAGCCCGTGGGGCAAGGCGTACTGGCGACGCAACACGGCATTGAAGGCGACGCTCATGCCGGACCCTGGCACCGTCAGGTGAGTCTGCTTTCCTGGCAGGCCATTACGGCTTTCAAGGCCCGTGGGGCCAAGGTGGCGGACGGCTGTTTTGGCGAAAATCTTATTGTGGACGGCATTGACCTGGCTGCATTGCCCGTGGGCACGCGTCTGGCCGGGCGAGAATTTTTGCTGGAAGTGACGCAAATCGGCAAGGAATGCCACAGTCACTGTCAGATTTTCCACACCATGGGCGAGTGCATTATGCCCACACAGGGCATTTTCACCCGCGTACTGCGCGGCGGCACGGTACGCCCCGGCGACAGCCTGGACATCCTGCCCGCCCAACCTGTTGTGGAGGCGCACTCATGACGGAAAGCACGCGCATGCTGTTGCGGTCTGCGGCCTTTCTGACTTTGATGGTGGTGATAGGCGTGGCCGGCATGGCCGTGTTTGCCCTGGTGGAACGGGAGCTCCACCCAGCCGTGGCCACAGGGCCGACCGCTGCGGGCGACAAGGCCGCTGCTGCCCCCGCAAACAACGCCCCCCACGTGCCGCGCGCCTTCGGCAATACCCAACGCGGCCTCATAGAATTTGCCAAAGCTCTGCGCCCGCAAAAACCCGCCGAGCCCCCTGCAGAAACGGCCCCACCGGCACAAAATGCCCCCATGGCCGCCCGCCCCAGCAGCCCAAGAGCAGTTAGCGAATGAAATGAGCTAACGGCTCTGCAAGGATTTTCTTGAAAATCCTTGCCACAAAATGCGAGAAGGCAGGCTTTTGCCTGCCGTAAGCGAGCATTTCAAGTGTTAAATGCTCTAGGGCAGATACCTTTAAAAAGTATATATTCTCAAAGGTTACGGCACGTTCGTTCCGAAGCGTTCCCGCGCAAAGACACAGCGCCTTTGTCCGTAACGTCCTTCGGCATAACGGCTGAAGCTACGCTTGCGCCTCCATGGCGGGCGTCCGCTTATGCAACCACTGGGCATTGCATCTCTGAAGAAATATATTTTCAAAATTTCAAGACGTGCATTCCGGCGTTGCACGGCATAAATAAACCGAACGCCGTCCTTGCCCGTATATCCCGTCGCAACGGGCTACCCTGCCTGTACGCCTCTTGGCGATCCGCCTGCCTGTGCAACCATGCCCCCTGGTAAAGTAAAATTGCCCTGGCTACGGGCAGCAGCGCCCAACACCCCTACCTCTCACACGCATTTCTCCCCTACGCCTTTTCAAAAGGCGGGGGCGGTCGCCAGTACCAGAACAGGGCCAGAAGCGGGACAAGGCCGGCCAACTCGGCCAGCTCACGCGGAACCACGTGGCCGCAGGCCCACCACAGGGCCACGCTGACCAGGGCGGCCCCCAGAAGCAAAGCCCACTGGCCAAGGCGCATGGGGCGGGCGACCCACTGAAAGTAGCCCACGGTGAGCAGAGCCACCCAGACCTTGGTGATGGTGAGGGAGAGCGCCGCGCCCTCCAGCGGCATACGGGGGATAAGCACAAAGCAGCAGATGAGATTGCAGACCAGGCCGCTGACGTAGAAGGCCAGGAGCAAGCGGTGACGGCGCATGCCGATCATGGCGTAGGCGGCCAGATTGTGAAGAAAAGCCGTGGCCAGACAGGGGGTGAGCAGGCGCTGGGCCGTGACGGCGCTCTGGTAGTTGGGGCCGTAGATGAGGGGCAGGAAGCGGTCGCTTTCCACACAGATGAGAAAAATGACGGGCAGGGCGGCGGCCCAGAGGGTGCGGGCGGTCTGCCCGGCCAGCTGGCTGAAGGCGGCTTTGTCTTCTTCCCAGTAGCGGGCCAGGAGGGGAAAGATGACCTTGCCCAGCAGGGCGCTGGAAACGAGCACGGAGAGACCTTCCACGGTTTCCCAGGCCACGCCGTAGCCGCCCACATCAGCATTGCCGCCGTACTGCTTGAGAAAAATGACGTTGATCTTGTTGTAAAACATGGCGCAGGCGGCCATACAGGTGAAGATAAAGCCGTTTTTCATCTGACGGGCCAGGTGGCGCATGTTCTCCCAGCCCACGCCGGCCAGGGGGTTACGGCGCAAGGCCGTCAGGGCAAATGCGATAAAAAGCAGGGATTCTATAGGCTTATAAAGGGCAATAAGCAGGGGCGGGGCATCAAAAAGTACGCAGCCGATGCCAAAGCCGATGCCCACCAGAGAGGCAGGCACGCGGATGCGCATTTCCACATCCTGGCGGCCGCGCGCCTGGCAAAGGGCGAAGAAGGAATCGCTGACGCCGTCCAGCCCCAGGCCCAGGGCAATGCACATAACCACCAGGCGCAGCTCCGGCGTATAGTGCTGCCAGCCGGTGACCAGCCAGGTGACGCCCAAGGCCGCCAGCAAAACCACGAGCTTGAGCCAGGTAACTTCGCCCAGCAGGGCGCGGGGGTGGCCTTCGCGCCGGGCGAAGGTGGAAAGCAGAAAATCGTTCAGACCCACGTCGGCCACGGTCTTGACCAGATAGCCATAGGTCAGGGCCAGCACTATCTGACCCAGCACGTCCGGGCTGTGCCGGGCCAGAAGGATGGTGAAGCCTGTCCAGGCCAGGTCGCGCGTCCACTGCGCGCCCAGAATATAGCCCAGCCTGCGAGGAATACTCTTGAGCTTCATGAACCGGGCTTACCTGCTCCCTTTGAACCGCACCACGGCCTTGAAGCCGGGCTTGAGCTCCAGCCCGGGATTGGGCACGGTGAGCTCAACGGTGTAGTAGGAGGGGTTTGCCACGCTCATATCACTGGAAACCCAGGATATTTCGTTCACTTTGCCCAGAAACTTTTTGTTGTTGAGGGAGGGAATTTCCACCTCCACAGCGTCTCCCTCCTTGATGGCGCTGATTTCGGCCTCGTAGACGGGCACCTGGATGAGCACGGGGTCCAGCTGCCCCACGCGGATGGGCGCGCTGCCGGCGGGCAGCAAGGTGCCGGCGTTGAGGGTGGTGTCCAGCGAGAGCACATAGCCCTCAATGGGGGCGGTGAGGGTGAGGGTAGCGGGCAGAATTTCGCCTTCGCGGATGGGTGCGCCAAAATAGCCCCCCAGCTCCTTGAGGCGGGCGGCAAAGTTGCTTTCAGTCTTGCTGATGGTGGTGCGCAGCAGTTCGATGCGTCGTTGCAGGGAGTGGACGTCGTCCTCCAGGCGGCTCAGAGCCTGACGCGACCCCAGGCCGGAGGCCACCAGCTGGCGGGTTTTGTTGCGCTGGGCCGAGGTTTCGGCCAGACGACGCTCCAGATCCAGCGCTTGCCCCTTGAGGTCTTCAGTGCCCGCGCCAGTGGTGACTTCGCGCTGCAGAACACGTTCCGCTTCTTCCTGCAGGTGGTAGCGCAAAAGAGGCGCGCCCTTGTGCACCGCATCGCCGGGCTTGACCAGCACCTGATCCACCACGGCGTTGAAGGGCACAGGCACGGCGCGGGTGACGGTGGTCACCACCTTGCCCGTGAGGATAGTGGCGCCATTGCCGATGGAAGGCTGCGCCTCGGCCGCGCTGACGGACGGTGCAGCCAGGGGCGCTGTCAGCGGCTGTGCAGACAGCAAAGCGGCCAACAAAAACACGGCCGGGACACGCACAAACGACAAGACGGCGCGGCGCGAGGCCGCACGGCAAAGAGTACGGGCACGCAGCATTACAGTATCTCCTTGGCGGGCAGCCCCAGAAAACGCTCCTGCAGCAGGTTGGCCACATACATCCATTCCAGACGGGCCAGGCGGCATTCCAGATCCGCCTTGATGTAGGCCACACGGGCCTGAACTTCCGCTTCATGCCGCTTGGCCACTTCCGGGAATTGTTCAATGCCTTCGTTAAACGAAATGTGCGCTTCCTTGTACTGCATGGCAGCGGTGTCCAAACGGGTCTTGGCCAGCTTCAGTTCGGTTTCGGCCAGAGACACCCGCTGTTCGGCCTGCAGCCAGTTGTTGGAGTAGTCCGTACGTTTGCGGGCCATCTCGTGGAAGGCCTGGGCTTTCTGCATGCGGGCGGTCTGCACGCCGCGGTAACGACGTCCCCAGTCCACCAGAGGGAAGCTGATGTTGAAATGGAGGAAGGTGTCTTCGCTGCCGCTGGCGGGCTGATACTGCCCGGAAGGGGGATTGTTGTTGAGGGAAAGGCTCATATCGGGCAGATACTGGGCCCAAGCCACCATAATGTTGTAGTCCGCCAGCTTGACCTGGCCGCGCAACAGCAGGTCGTCCTCAGTGGCGGGCCAACGATTGTCCCAGGTGAGTTTGCGGCCGTCAAAGCCCGCCAGGATGCCGTCGGCGCTGTCGGTATCCACATTAAGGCGCTGCTGCGGCTCCACGCCGGCCAGAATCTTAAGCTGGGTACGCTGCATGGTTTCACGCATGCGGGTCTGCTCCAGCATAAGTTCCAGCTCGCGCTGGTGCTGCTGGGCCAGGTTCAGCGAAACGCCCTGGCGGCCTTCCACTGATTCCACCTGCTGCCAGTAGTCCACCAGTTCCTTACCCAGGGGCAGCAGTTCCTGCTGGGCCTTGACAATATTGCTCTGGGCCTGAAGCTGCAGGTAGGCCTGGGCAATCTTGTAGATGGCCTCGCCCACGGCCTTGCGGTGAGTGGCAATGGCCAGGTTGACCATGGCCTTCTGCACCTGATGCTCAAAATAGGTGGCCACCGGATTGGGGAAGGCAGCGTAAAAGCCCACCTGAAATTTCGTCTGGCCGTAGTCGCCGGGCGTGTCCTTGTGGTCCATATTATAACGGGTGAGGTTGTTGGACACGGTAAGGGTCATACGCGGTTCGGGCAGGTACTTCCACACGGCGTTGGTCAGGGCCACGCGCTTAATTTCCAGCTCCACGGCGCTGTTGACCAGCAGGGGGGACTGCTGAATGGTCAGGAATACGCAGTCCTCAAAAGAAAAGACCTTGGAGGGGTCATAAAGATTGGGAACCGCGGCTTCCAGTTTGGCCTTGTTTTCCACGGGCACGCCCGGGGCCTCTTCCAGCCAGTGCCGGGCGGGCAGCTCCGGCGATTTGAGCCCGGCCTTGCTGGAGGCACAGGCGCAGAGTGCAAGGCTCAACGCCATAAGCAGCAGCAACAACGGCAAAGGCCCCGGTATGGTAGTGTGCGCACGTTGCATCTGGTATCCTTTGCAATAACACGCCGGACCTGGGCCGGGCGGATGGAAGGATATGGGCGAAAACGCGGCCGACATTGCCGCGTGCCTGCGCCCCCGCGTGAAGCGTCACGCAGAAACGCGAAATTGTATCAGGCCTCGCGGGCCGAACTCCCGGCCTCTGGCCGCAGACGGTCGAACTCAAGATGGTGCAGGGTCAGAAAGACCTGCCCTTCCGCGTCCCGCGCCTGGGCGTCAAAACGCAGCAGATTGGCGTCCGCCCAAGAACGCCGCAGCATGAGCCGCCAGGGCCCGACGGCCCCTGCCCCCCGCCAGCGGATAAAACCCGCCGCCGCCAGCCGCCAGCCGCGCAGCCCGGCGGTGGGGTCCACAACAGCGCCGGGCGCGCCGGCATCATGGGCAATGGCCAGCCAGGCGGCCTGCACCAGCCCCTCCACCACATGCAGAGCGTCAGTATAGCCGCAATCGTCGTGAGGAGCAATGGAGGTCGAACCCGCCGGCTGCAGGCCTGCGGCAAAACAATGGTCGTCCAGGGGCAGAAAATCTGTAAGTAACCGCCAGTCCGTCCCCAGGCCTGCGGCGTCGTAAAAAGCCGCGGGCGCTGCGCCCGTTCCCTGAGCCTCGGCGCGCGGCCAGAGCGGCGGCACGGAACCCGCCGCCGCCGCCAGCAGGGCATGGCCTTCGGCCGCCGGGACGTACTGGTCCGTATGACGTCCGTTGGACGTCAGGCCCCGCGTCAGCAGTTGCCCCCGGCACAGGCGGGTCATGACCGCATCCTGTCCCAGCCAGGGTTCAGCCTCCACCAGCACCCGACATTCACGGGTAATGCCCGGCGGCAACAGGGGCGAATCGTGAAAACGCAGGTCTGAAAAACCGCAGACCGTCAGCCAGGGCAGCAGCTGGCGCGCGCCTTCCAGCAAGGCTTCCAAAGCGCGGCTTACAGGCAGCCACGGCAGGTCCGGCAGACCGGCGGCCCTGGCCTGGCCGCAACCCCCGTGTCGGGACAGGGAGGGATCAGCGTAGCGCGAAAAATGGCAGGCCCCCTGAAACAGGGTGGCCGTGGCCCGATAGGCCGGGTGCGGATCGGGAAAGACCAGCGGAAAGGCCCGGGGCCGCTCCAGCAGTGGACTGGGGGCCCCTGTGTCCGGCAGGTCGGGCAACGTGCCCGGCCGCGCCCAGAGCACCCGCGCGGCCGTACCGCGCAAAAGCTCCCTGGCCAGCAGATCGCCCCATTCGTCCAACCCCGCCCGGCCCGTGTCCAGCAGGCGTATGGCCCGCACCGGCACAGAATCCCGCGCGCCCAGGGCCAGAAGGCGATCCTCCAGGGGCAGCAGCCCGCCGGCGTGTTCCGGCGTGGGCGCAAGGGCGGCGCAGCAGCAGGCCCAACGCAGGCCGTGGGGCCGGGCCGCCGTCCACAGAGCCGTAAGCAGGTCGGCCTGTGCGGCCCCTTGCTCGGCGAGGGCCGCCGTGTCCGGGGGGGGCGTCAGCAACAGGCCGTCCACCGTGCCGGCGACGGAGGCCAGGGCCTTCAGAGAGGCCGCCGCGACGGCGGGATCCGTCGCAACGCCGAGGGGGACGTCCCAGGGCAGCAGGCGCGCGCCCGCGGTCAAAGGGGCGCAGGCCGCCAGCAGGCGCGCAGGTACGGCCAGGGTCAGCCCCAGCGGGGCCAGGCCGCGCAGAAGGCGCGGCAACAGGCGGTCGTCCTCCAGCCACACGGCCAAGGTCTGCCCGCTTGCCAGCGGCAGGCCCGCGCCGCAGGGGTCCAGGGGCAAGGGGCGGAGCGGGGCGTCGCCTTCCGCCGGGGCCAGCCGCTGCAAAGGCGCAGGGCAGATTCTGACCGGACGGCGGACGGTTGCCGTGGGGTCGGGAGCCTGCCCCGCACCCAGCAGCCGGGCCAGGTCGCCCACCGTGACAGCGCGCAGCAGATCTTCAAAATTGACGCTGCGGCCCAAGACCTTTTCCAGCTCTTCCACAATGAGCGGGAAGCGACTGGAGCGCAGGGCCAGGTCATAGCGCAGGTCCATGTCCGGCCGCAGTTCCGCCACGGGGCGACCGCTGGCCCTGGACAAAACTTCCAGCAACGCGGGGGGGCAGTGCACGGCGGGGACGGGCTGGGCAGGGGGCGTGGCCGGGGCATTCGACCCCTCGGCCTCGTCGGGCCGGCAGACGCAGCAGGCGGCCTCCCGCGTGGCGCTCAGCGGGATAAGCCCGCAGTGGGGCAAAGGCCGCAAGGCGGCGGACCGGGGGCCGGCAGGGGCGGCGGCCATGCGGGCCGCAATGGCGTCGCGCCGCAAATGCCCCAGAGCATAAAGACGGGCGCAGACGCGCCGCAGGGCTTCCAGTTCGTGCCCCTTGCGGGAGACGGCCAAGCAGAGGGCGCGGGGCTCGTTATCGGCGACAAGGCCGCAGAGCGTGTCCTGCGGACCCAGTTCCAGAAAATGGCGTATGCCGTCGCGTTGCCAGATGGCCTGCACGGCTTCGCTCCAGCGCACGGCGTGTTCGTCCAGATCCGCAATATGGCGGCAGATGCCGGGTTGGTCCGGGGGGTAGAACTGTGTGGTCACGCAGCTCAGTGCGGGGCGACGGGGCGGGGCCATGTCCAGCGCGCCCAGACGGCGCAGGGAAAGGTCGCGCAGCACGCGCATGCCGGGATGGTGGAAGGCCAGACTCACGTTGAGCATCATGGCCGGGATGCGCCGTTTGCGCAGACTTTTGCGGGCTTCCAGCAAAACAGGGCGCGGGCCGCTCAGAATATACTGGCGCGGCGTATTGTAGTTGGAAATATAAAGATCGGGCCAGGCAGTATGGGCCTCGTCAATGACCGACCGCTCCGCGTGTACGGCCATCATGCCCGTGTCCGCGCCGGGGCGGGCCTCCAGTTCGGCCATGTGAGCGGCGCGGGTATCCAGTATGTACCAGCCCACTTCCGGCGTGTAGATGCCCGCCAGACAAAGGGCGATAAGCTCCCCCAGGCTGTGCCCGCAAAACAGGGCGGGGTTGAGCCCCAGGCTTTCCAAGACGCTCCACTGGGCCAGCTCTACCATAAAGAGATAGGGCGACTGCCAGCGGGTGCGGCTGATTTTTTCCACATCCGTTTCGTCCATGAGGCCCAGCACGTCCCAGCCCGCCACGGCGGCGATGCGGTCCATCATAGCCCGGGCCGCAGGCACATGGTCGTAGAGCTCCCGGCCCATGCCCGGCCACACGGAGCCAAGCCCGCAGCACATGAGGGCCAGAGGCGGCGGCGCGTCCGCCGGGGCAAGCCAGACGTCTTTTTCCGCCAGGGCCGCCAGCGTCGCGGGGTCGGGTTCGCCTCCCGCGAGGGGCAGATCCTGCCGCCAGAGGGGTGTGCAGCTGCCGAGCCGCCAGGTGCGCCCAGCCTCGCACAGATCCACATAGCGCACGCCGTCCAGCGCCAGTTCTGCGGCAGGGTCCGGGGCGGCGGGGGCCTGAACGGGACAATCCGGAGCGGCGTCCAGCCCGGAGGCTGCGTCCCCCGTGAGCGGCGATTGGGGTTTCTCGCCCCGTACGGCGGCGAGATTGGCGGTGGATTCTGGCGGATGCTGCATGCTGAACCCGGAGCCTGCGCGCCGGCAAAGCGCCCCTTGCGCAGGATGGTGGAAAGAATTATTTATATAAGGGTGACCAACAGGGCATGCTAGACTATCCAAACCCTCTTGTCCAGGCCTTTCCCCTTTGTCGGCCTGATTGCGGGCTTGCCGGACGCGGCCGGGGCCGCAGGACGGCACAAGGTTTTTGTATGCGCCTTCCCGCTTGCCATACGTGTCCGCTTTGGCTATGCTGTCTCCTTACAATAAATGGCGCTCGCTCTGCGCCCTAGGGGCTGCGGAGCTTTTTTTCGGATAACTTTGACGAGGACAAGGCATGAAGAACGACCATTCCTGTCAGGCCGGCAACGGGGCGAAGCCCGCATCCGCCACAGACGGCAACGCCACCGGATTCACCCGCATGCGTTCCAAACTCGCCTTTGATCGGCTGGTGGAAATGGGTGCCAGGATGGGGATGGAAAATCCTCTGTTTCTCTGCCACGAACGCGCGGCCAAGGCCACAACGCTTATCAACGGCAGGGAATATCTCAACTTTTCCACATACGACTACCTTGACATCAACGCCCATCCGGAAATTACCGAGGCGGTAACCAAGGCCGCCGCCCTCTATGGCACCTCTGCCGGAGCCAGCCGTCTGGTGGGCGGCGAACGCCCGCCCCACCGCGAGCTGGAGCGTGCTCTTGCCGAGCTCTACGGTGTGGAGGACTGCATCGTCTATGTAAGCGGGCACGCCACCAACGTTTCCACCCTGGGTTTTCTGTTCGGCCACCGCGACGCCATCTTCCATGACGGACTCGCCCACAACTCTCTGGTGCAGGGCGCGCGCCTTTCGGGCGCCACGCGCTACTCTTACGCCCACAACGACTGCGACGCCCTGGAAGAGCTCTTGCGCAACAAGCGCGCCGAACACAAACGCGCCATCATCGTTACCGAGGGCCTCTTCAGCATGGACGGCAACATTCCGGACCTGCCCCGCATCATTGCCCTCAAGAAAAAATACGACTGCATGCTGCTGGTGGACGAAGCCCACTCTCTGGGCGTGCTGGGGGCCACGGGCCGGGGCGCGCGCGAATATTTTAATATAGATCCCACGGACGTGGACATGTGGATGAGCACCCTCTCCAAGTCCATGTGCGGCTGCGGCGGCTTCATTGCCGGCAGTCACGAGCTGGTGGAGTTTCTCAAATACGGTTCGCCGGGCTTTGTTTTCAGCGTGGGCATGCCCCCGGTCATTGCCGTGGCCTGCCGCAAGGCGCTGGAAATTATGCTGCGTGAGCCGGAGCGTGTGCGCAACCTGCAGCGCATCTCCCAGTTTTTCATCCGCTATGCGGCGGAGATCGGCCTGGATACGGGCGCAGCCCAGGGCTATGCCGTGGTGCCCGTCATGGTGGGCGACCCGATGGTGGCGGGCTTTTTGTCCAACGCCCTGTTCAAACGCGGGGTCTACGTCATGCCCATCACCTTCCCGGCCGTCAAAGAAGGCACGGACCGTCTGCGCTTCTTCCTTTCCGCCGCGCACACCGAAGACCACATCCGCAGAGCGCTGGACGCCGTACGCGAAGCCATGCCTGAAGCCAGGGCCATTGTGGACGAATACAAACGCACCCACGCCGACGCGGCGGAGGGCGACTAGCCCCCTTGGGGGCAAAAATCTATGACAGGTCTTATACACAACGGTTCCACGACTGCGGCATCTGCCCCTTCGCGGGCGGATACCGTCGCGTCGGCGGGGCCTTTCTGCAAAACACCCCCTGCCGCGACCGACCAGGCTTTCCCCGCGAACGGCGCTGCAGCCCCAGTCCCTCCTGCGACAGGTCAAAGCTCCGACATCGGCGCAGGCCTGCCCCCGGTGGCCTATGTGCTGTTGTGGTTTCCCCTGTCTTCGGAAACCTTCATCTTTCGCGAGGTGGTACAGCTTCGCAAGCTGGGTCTGCCGGTGCACGCCTACACCCTGTACGGCGCCAAGCTGCGCGGCTGCAGCGAGGAAATGCGCCGCTACGACGGCCCGGTGCGTCGTCTGGGCGCAAAGGCCGCGGGGGCCATTCTGGCCGCATTTGTCACCGCCCTGTGGAAAGAGCCGCGCCAGGTCTGGCGGCTGCTGCGCCAGGGCTTTTTCCACCGCATGCGCAATCTGGAATCCCTGGGCGAGAATCTCTGGTGCTTTATGGCGGGCTTTTTGCTGGCCCGCTACTGCCGGGAGGACGGCGTACGTCTCATCCACGCGGCCTGGGCCAACGGCCCGGCCACGGCGGCCTGGGTGGCCTCGCGGCTCACGGGCATTCCCTTTGCCTTTACAGGACGCGCGGGCGACATTTATCCCGAAGACGGCCTCCTGCGTGAAAAATCCGCCGACGCCCTGTTCATCCGCACCAACAACCACACCAATGTGCGCTGGCTGCGCCAATTCTGCCCCCAGGAGCAGCAGGACAAAGTCCACGCCATCTACAACAGCCTGACCTTCACCCCGCGCGGGCAGTGCGCCATCGCCATGCGGCCCCCCTACCGGCTGCTGGCCGTGGGACGCTTTGCCCGCACCAAGGGTTTTCCCTATCTGCTCACGGCCATGGCCAGGCTGCGGCGTGAAAACGTGCCCGTAACCCTGACCCTGGTGGGCGACGGCAGGTGGCGGCGCAAGCTCACCGCCATGTGCGAACGCCTGCGCCTGCAGGATGTGGTAAACATGCCGGGCTTTATCCCCCACGATCAGATCTGCGGCTACATGCTGGACCACGACATCCTGATCATGCCCAGCGTGGTGCACACCAACGGCGACCGGGACGGCATCCCCAACGTGATCATGGAAGCCTTGTCGCACCGCATGCCGGTCATTGCCACCGACGTCTGCGGCATTGCCGAGGTGGTGGAAGACGGCGTGACGGGCCTGCTGGTGCCCCAGCGCGACGCCCGCGCCCTAGCCGACGCCGTGCGGCGCATGGTGGAAGACCGGGACCACGCCCAAAGCATGGCCGAGGCCGGACGGGAACGGGTGACGCGCATGTTTGACCGCGAGCGCAACATCGCGACCCTTCTTGATCTGTATGTCAGTGAAGGCCGCCGCTACTGGCAGGCCCCTTCCTCGCAGGCATGAACGCGCGGCCGGAGCTGTACCTCACCGTCAGCCTGGACGTGGAAGAAGAAGGCCTGTTCGGCGGGCAGTACGCCCGGCGAGGCTGCACCACCGCCAACACGGCCTGCCTGGAGCGCCTGATCCCCCTCTGCGACGTTGGCGTGCGCCCCACCCTGTTCTGCGCCCACAGTGTGCTTGCCGACCCGGCATCCCTGCCCATACTGGCCCGGCTGCGCGACCATTGCAATGCAGAAATCGGCGCGCACCTGCACCACTGGAACACCCCGCCCCTGGCCCTGCCCGGCACGCCGGAACCGCCGGATACGGCAGCGGCCGTGCCCGCCATTGCCGTGAGCCCGGAACTCATGGCCGCCAAGCTGGCAACCCTTATGGCCGTCGGCAGATCCTTTCAGGGCGCGCCCCTGACCTCCTTTCGCATGGGCCGGTGGGATCTGCACCGCGCCCACTGGCCCCTGCTGGCTCAGGCCGGCGTTCTGGCCGACGCTTCGGTGCGGCCCCTGCACTGTGCCCGCTCCCCCCTGCAGGGCCCGGACCACTTTGACGCTCCCACCGCCCCCTACTGGGCGCCTGTGGCGGACAAGGCCATATTTGAGCTGCCCCTTACGGTCACGCCGCTTGTGCAGGCGCTGCCCGGTCTGCTGCGAACCGCGCCAGGCAAGGCGGGCGTCGCCATGCGGGCGGGTTTCCGGCAGTGGGGGGCGCTGGCCCTTTTGCCCGTCTACCATCCACTCTGGGCCATGCGCCGGATCACCAGCCTGTTTGTGGCGCGGGGCGGGCGGGTCCTTTCCCTGACCTGGCATTCTTCTGAAATGATGCCCGGTGGCGCGCCCCATATGCCCGACGCGGCGGCCGTGGACCGCCTGCTGCACAAAATTTTGTCCTGGCTGCACTGGCTCAATGAACGCTACCAGGTGCGCTGTCTGACCCTGGACGAGCTGCGTCGCGCCATGGGCCCCACGGCCCCCACGCCCACGCCTCCGGCCGTGGGCGACTGGACCTGCGCGCCCCTTGCCTGACGTGCCCGCCGGGGCTATAGTTCTTCGCTGAACATCCTGTCGGCAGCGCGGCTTGCACTGTTGCCTCAACGACTGTGACAGACCGCTCTGCCGCACGGCGCACCACGCCCGACGCGCAGTGCCCGCACCTTTGGCTGAAGGCCCACCGCTCCCGCCCCATCACCCCAACCGCAGGTTCCCGCCCCCATGTCACAGACCGCCGCCGAATCCCGTCCGTTCCCAGAAGGGCTGCCCCACATAGCGTATGTGCTGCTCTGGTACCCACTGTTCACGCAGCCCTTCATTTTTCGGGAAGTGGAAGGGTTGCGGCGGCTCTTGCCGCTTTCTGTCTTTACGCTCTATGGCCGCAACCTGCGCCAGTGCTCCACGGAAATGCGCGCCGCCGCGGGGAGATCCTATGTGCTGGGCGCGCGGCGGTTGTTTCCTGTGCTGGGCGAGGTGCTGCGGCAAACCCTGCTGCACCCCCGGCGCACCTGGAAACTGTTGCGCCGCAGCGTGTGTCGCCGCTGGCAGAGCTGGGAAACGCTGGGCGAGAATTTCTGGGCCTTTTGCGTGGGCCTGTATCTGGGCCGCCTGTTTCAGGACGCGGGCATAGACATGATCTACGCCCCGTGGCCGCGCGGCACGGCTACGGCCGCCTGGGTGGCGGCCAGCATTACGGGGCTGCCCTTTGCCACGGCCGCCCGCGGCGACAACCTGGCCCCCGCGGACCCGGACCTGGGCGACAAGCTGGAAGCGGCCTTTTTTATCCGCGCCAACAACGCGGCGGACCTGGCCCGTATTGAAGCCTTTGGCCAGGGCCAGGCCAGCGGCAAGGTGGCTCTGGTCTACAACAGCCTTACCCTGCCGCCCGCCCCGCCGGAAAGCGCTCCCACTGACGAACCGACGCCTCCGGGGGCCGTCCGCCCCATGCCCCGGCCCGTGCGTCTGCTGGCCCTGGGGCGCTTCGACGTGACCAAGGGCTTTGACGTGCTGCTGCGGGCCTGCGCCCTGCTGCGGGACAGAGGCCTGGACTTCACCCTCACCCTCGCGGGCGGAGGCGGCGCCGTCATGGGCCTGGGCCGCATGTCCGCCCAGATCGTGCAGTTGCGCAAAGAACTGGCTCTGGAAAGCCGCGTCAACCTGCCGGGGCTCATCTCGCACAACGACCTGCCGCACATTCTTGAAAGCCACGATATCTTTGCCGCGCCTTGTATTGTGCACAAATCGGGCCGGCGGGACGGCATCCCCAACACGGTTATCGAGGCCCTGGCCTACGGCCTGCCCGTGGTGAGCACTACGGTCAACGCCCTGCCGGAGGTCGTACGCGACGGCGAAACCGGCCTGGCCGTCCCTCCGGGCGACGCCCCGGCCCTGGCCGAAGCCCTGGCCCGCCTGGCCGACGACGCCGACCTGGCCCGCCGCCTGGCCCGGAACGGCCGGCGCCTGGCTGAAGAAATGTTCGACCCTGAACGCAACAGTCGCCGCCTGGCGGACATCTTCATCACATATTACCAGAAGTGGCGGCAATCATGTGCGGCATAGCGGGCCTCTGCCAGACGGACGGCAGCCCCCTGCCGCAGGAAGCCGGGCCATGGGTGCGGGCCATGACCGACCGACTGGCCCACCGGGGCCCCGACGGTTCCGGCCTCTGGCTGGACGGCCCCGTATGCCTGGGGCACCGGCGGCTCTCCATCATTGATCTGTCCGGCGGCGGCCAGCCCATGCGCAGCACGGCGGGCGAACTTACCGTCACCTTCAATGGCGAAATTTATAACTTCGCGGAGATCAAGGAAGAACTCCTGACCCACGGCGCACGCTTCCAGACCAGTTCAGATACGGAAGTGATCCTCGAAGCCTACCGCCTCTGGGGGCCGGACTGCCTGGCCCGGTTTGACGGCATGTTTGCCTTTGCCCTCTGGGACGCGCCGCGCCGCCGCCTGTTCTGCGCCAGGGACCGCTTCGGCAAAAAACCCTTCTTCTATACCCTGCAGCAGGGACGCTTCCACTTCGCCTCTGAAGTGACCGCCCTGGAACAGCTGCCGGGCCTGGCCCTGACCCTGGACCCCACCGCTCTCATGCGCTACCTGGCCTACGAATACGCCCCCACCCCCCAGACCATGTACAAGGAGGTGGTCAGCCTGCCGCCTGCCCACTGGCTGCTGCTGGAGGAAGGCCGCCTGCGCCTGGAACGCTACTGGGACATGCCCGTGCCGGACGAAGACGAAACCCGCCCCGTGCCCGAACTGTGCGCAGAGCTGCGCCACCTGCTGGCCCGCGCCGTGCGGCGGCGCATGGTCAGCGACGTGCCCCTGGGCGTCTTTCTTTCAGGCGGCATAGATTCCACCATTGTGGCCGGGCTTATGGCCAGCCAGTCCGCCGTGCCTGTCAAGACTTTTTCCATCGGCTTCAGCGAGGCCAGTTACGACGAATCGCGCTACGCCCGCCTGGCCGCCGCCGCCTACGGCACAGAACACCACGAGCGCGTGCTCTCCGCCGCCCAGTGCGCCGACACCCTGCCCGAGATCATCAGCAGCATGGACGTGCCCATGGCCGACGCTTCCGTAGCGCCCACCTGGCTGCTTTCCGGCGTCACGCGCGAAAAAGTCACCGTGGCCCTGGGCGGGGACGGCGCGGACGAGCTCTGGGCCGGCTACGAGCACTACATCGGCTTCAAACTGGCGGAACGCTATAATGCCCTGCCCGCAGCGCTGCGGCGCGGCCTGGTGGAGCCCCTGGCCCGCCTGCTGCCCTCTTCTGCCGGCTACATCAATCCGCGCCTGGCCGTGGCTACCTTTTTGCGCGCGGCCGCCGCTCCGGCCTGGCAAAGGGTGCAGACCATGCTCACGGCCCTGGGCCCGGACACACAGGCCGCACTGCTCAGCCCGGCCCTGCGGGAACAGGCCCCCGATCTGCTCGCGCCCGAAAACCTCTTTGCCCCCACCCGCCAGGCCTATGAACACTGGCAGCCCCCGCAGGCCGCCACGCCCCTGGCCCGCGCCTTCCACGTCTATGTGCGGCAGTTTCTGCTGGACGACATCCTGGTCAAGGTGGACCGCTGCTCCATGCTCCACAGCCTCGAAGTGCGCGCCCCCTTTCTGGATAAGGACGTGGCCGCCTTTGCCGCGCGCCTGCCCGTGCGCTACCGGCTGCACGGCTGCAAACGCAAATGGCTGCTCAAAAAAGCCTTTGCCGACCTGTTGCCCAAAGAAATCCTGCACCGCAACAAACGCGGCTTCCAGATCCCCGTGGCCCAATGGCTGCGCGGCCGCCTGCGCCCCCTCATGGAAGACCTCCTGGCGCCCGACACCCTCACAGCTCAGGGGCTGTTCAACCCCACAGCCGTGCGCGGCCTTATGGACGCCCACCTCTCCGGCAAGGCAGACCTGCGCAAACCCCTCTGGACCCTGCTGGTCTTCCAACTCTGGTGGCACGCCCGCCGCAATGGCCGCGGGCCGGAAGTGTAGCGCTTTGCGGGGGGAGGGAAAGGCTTTGTGGGGGGAAGGGAACTTTTGCTCACAAAAGTTCCCTTCCCCCACGCCCCCATCCTTCAAAAAACTTTCTTTCCCGAAGGAATACGCCGGGCGTACCCTGCCCGAAACAAATCTGCATGGCAGATGACCACGGTACGGGCTTTTGCCACCCTGCACCTCCACATTCATGTCATGCCCCCCCGAAGGTTGCGCGCGGCTGCCCTGGGAAAGCGGGGGTTATGGGGGTTGTAGGGGGCCGAAGGGGAGGCAGCCCCGCCCCTGGCCCCCTGCCCTCGCCGGAGGCGGCCCAAACGCCATAAAAGAACCAGGCCGCCATGCCCGCAGGGCAACAAAAACTCCCGGTTGGGATACGCCTTTTTCTCCAGTTGCCACAGGGCAATAAAAATCCCGGCCTGGGTCCAATCATGCCTTTTCCCTGGTTGTCGCAACGCACCAAAAACCGACTCTCCCGCCGCCCCCGGCGGAACTCCCCTTTCCGAAGGAGCCCCCATGTCCTCATGTAATTTCCCCCCTCTGCGCCGCGCCGCCAAGGCCCTGAGCCACGAAGAAATCCTGGATATTTTGCGCGCAGCGCCCTTCTGCACCCTGGCCTGTCTGAGCCCTGTGGGCTATCCTTATGCCGTGCCGCTCAACTTTGTGCTGGTGGAGCCCGACGCCATTTATTTTCACTGCGCCACAGAGGGTCACAAGGTAGCGGCCCTGCGCCGCGACGCGCGGGTGAGCCTGGCCGTTATCGGCTATGAGCAGGTGGCGCCGGAGCGGTTCACCACCAGCTACGCCAGCGTCATTGTTTTCGGCAAGGCGGTGCTGGTGGAGGACCCCGAAGAGCGGCGACGGGCGCTGATGGCGCTGGTGGGCAAATATTCCGCAGATTTTTATGAAAAGGGCCGGGCCTATGTGGAGGGTTATCGTAAGCCCTTGGGCGTCTGGCGGGTGGATGTGGTCCATTGCACCGGCAAACGCAGCGGCACAGAGTAGCCCTGTCCGCAGGCTTTTGTTGCGGAGGTGAGGCATGTTGTGGGAATGGGCGGCGGCGGCCGCAGCGGTCATTGTGGCGGTACTGTTCTGCCTGCGGCTCACGCGGCAGGGTCTGGGCACGCTGGAGGAAGAGCGCGACCGCTGCCTGGAGCGCATCCGCGAAATGGAAGAGCAGGTGCGGGAAGACCAGAAAAACATGCCCTCCGGCGAGCATCTGCGCATTGTGCACGCCGCGCTGGAGGATTTGCTGCGGCAGGCAGGCGCCCCCACAGAAGACGGCCTGCTGGTGGAGATGGACGCGGCAGGCCAGTGCCTGGTCTGGCGCTTGCCCGGTCCGGACGGAAGGCCGGAGGAATGGCGCGTGCGCCTGTTTATGCGGGAACGCGAACTGCGCGGCACCCACAAAGTGGCCCACGGCCAGGCCCGCTGGCGGCTCAGCGGACCGGGCGTGGAAGAGGATTTTACGGACCTGGTCCAGCTCTTGCGCGCCTGCAACGGCCGTCTGGCACAGCGCACCCGCCCGGCCCACCTGCCGCCGCAGCCGGGGGCGGAATTGCCGGACCCGGTCAGGCCGGAGCCGCCGCACCTGGCCCGCCGTCTGGCGCGTCCGGGCACGCGCCGGAAGACGGAACGCCCCACCGGGGAGGCGGCCCATACCCCGCAGCAGGCCATGCCGCCGCAGTGGCGAGGCAAGCCGGAATAAGGACGTTGGCGGCACGCTGTGCCGGTTGGGGCGCGCCTGCCCGGCGCAGGCTGGCGCGATGCTTGTGGAAAGAAATTTTAGGGATAGGGGCAAGGGGCACTGCTGTTCATGGCAGTACCCCTCACCGCACAAAAAATTTTGCCTCCCTGCCGTAACAACTACGCTTCCATGCTGAAAGTCAGGCTGCGAAACCAGTCCGGCACGGGCACGGGGCGGCCCTGGGGGTTGACCAGGGCGTGCTGGGTCATGCCGGTGGCGAGCAGGCGCGTCTTGTCCTCATTCCATATCTCATATACAAAACGCAGTGACGCGCGCCCCCACTCTTCGATGCCGGCGCGCACCAGCACCAGGTCGTCGTAGCGGGCGGGAGAGCGGTAGCGGCACTGAGCCTCGCGCACGGGCAGGATGATGCCCCGGCGTTCGACCTCGGCGTAGCCCATGCCGCAACGGCGGATATAATCACCGCGCGCGCGTTCAAACAGGTGCAGATATTCGGCGTAGTACAACACGCCCATGGTGTCCGTTTCGCCGTAGGACACCCGGTGGGGCATCCAGACATGGGGGATGGGAAAAGCGTCATGCATAGGCTGGCTCCTTACAGGTCTGCGTACAGCCCGCCGCGTTTGCGGCGGCTGGGAGTACTGTTGCTGCTGGGTCTGCTGCTCACGGCCTGCGCCAAAAAAGCGCCCACGCCGGAAGTTGAGCCGCTGGGCCCGCCCGTGGCCATGGAAAGCCCGGATTTTTTTGTCACCTATCTTGCCCCGCGCAACCAGGATCTGACCAGTTGGAAGGACATGGCCCCAACGGTGCGCAAGTCCCTCAACTATGTCAACACCCGACCCCAGGGCAACGTGGCCGTGCAGCGGCCCGGCCTGGACGTGACCTGGGGCGACCTCAAGCGCACGCTGACCCGGCTGCAGGCTCTGTTGCCCCGCCTGGACGCCGAACCAGGGCTGCTGCTGGAGAATTTTCGCTGGGTGGAGGTGGCGGGCGGCATCAACTATTCCGGCTACTATGAGCCGGCGGTACGCGCCAGCCGCACGCGCAAGCCCGGCTACACCCAGGCCATCTACGCCCGGCCGCCGGAACTGAGCAAGGTGCTGGCCCAGAAGGGCCGGTACTATGACCGCAGGACTATTGAGGAAAAACAGATTCTGGCGGGCCGGGGTCTGGAGCTGGCCTGGGCCGCCGACCCCGTGGACGTGTTTTTTCTGGAAATTCAGGGCTCCGGTCGCCTGATTTTTGATGATGGTACCCAGGCCTATGTGAACTACGCCGGGCAGAACAAACACAAGTACAAGAGCTCCGGCCGGATCATGCGTGAAAAAGGCCTGCTCCGACGCGGCGACATTTACGAACAGCGCGAGTGGTTCCGCAACAATCCCGACCGGGTGCGCGAAATTCTCAATGAAAATCCGAGCTACGTCTTTTTCCGCTTCGGCACGCGCGGCCCTACCGGGGCCATGGGCTACCAGGTGGACGACTGGTTGAGCCTGGCCACAGACAGAGGCTTTATCCCCCTGGGCGCGGTAGTGGCCTACGGCGTGAACGCCCCGGACGAAAAACGCGGCCGCGTGCCTTTGCGCGGCATCGGCTTTGCGCAGGATGTGGGCGGGGCCATCAAACGCAACCGCATTGATATTTTCTGCGGTGGCGACGAGCGCGCCAACTATGTGGCCAGCCACCTGGACGCCAAAGGCCCGGCCTGGGTGCTGCTGGCAAAATAACTTGCCGGCGGTGGAGCGCCGGGCGGGCCTGCCGTAGGCGCTACCCGGAAATTTTAAACGCTGCGCCTGCAGCAGCGCGCCCCGCCGTTCACGCCACATGCCCAAGCCCGGGGGCCATTGCCCCCGGTGCAAAAAAAGGCCATACTGTAAGGCAGATTACCTTTGAGGATATGCCGTCTCAAAGGTTACGGCACGCTCGTTCCAGCGCTTAAGGTGCAAATAAATTGCGCTTACGCAATCGCAGGGCATTGCAACGTGGCACCGCCCTAGTGATAAAATGAACAAGCGCCCGCAAGGCGGGCGCTTCTCGCCGCTCAATCCGCGCCTTTGGCGGACTTTCCTCCCTACCCATTCCAACGCCCCTGGCCACGCCGGAGGCGTTCTTTACAGGAGGTTTTTATGGCACAGGATTATTTCCGCGCGCTCAGGGATGTGGCGCTGGTCATCAACTCCAGCCTGGAACCCGGCGACGTGCTGCACAGAATTACAGAGCAAACGGCCCAAACCATGGGTTGCAAGGCCAGCACCATCCGCCTGCTGGACAGCACCGGACGTTTTTTGCTGCCCAGCGCCGCCTACGGCCTTTCCGCCACCTACATGCGCAAAGGCCCGGTGGAAGTGAAACGCAGCGGTCTTGACGGCGAAGTGCTGGCGGGCAAAACCATCCACCTCAAGGACGCCACCTCGGACGGGCGCTTTCAGTACCCGCAGTCGGCCAAGGCCGAAGGCTTGGTTTCCGTGCTCTCGGCCCCGCTTATGGCGGACGGCAAGGCCATTGGCCTGATCCGCGTTTATTCTGACGTGGAGCGCGAGTTCAGCCCCGATGAGCAGACCTTTATGGAGGCCGTGGCCGCCATCTCGGCCCTGGCCATTGAAAACGCCCGGCTGCACGAGGCCCTGCGCAACAACTACGACCTCATGGCCAAGCACGCCTACTCGCTCTATGAAGATTAGCCGCCACAGCTTGGGTGGCGACGACACACAAAATTTTCTTTGCAGATTGTGAGGAGGCAGCAATGCGCAAGATCAAAGTGGGCATCAACGGTTTTGGCCGCATCGGCCGGCAGGTGTTTCGCGCCCTGCATCAGTCCTATGCCGACAGGGTGGAAGTGACGGCCATCAACGACTTGTTTGATGCGGAAACCAATTTTCACCTGCTGGAATACGATTCCGTCTATGGCCGCGCGCACCTGGACGTGGCCATCAACGGCACGGACGTGCGCGTGGGCGACTGGAACATTCACTGCTTTGCCGAGCGCGACCCCCGTCAGCTCATCTGGCGCGACTACGACGTGGACATTGTGGTAGAAAGCACGGGCATCTTCCGCAAGGCCTCTCAGGCCGCCGTGCACCGTGACAACGGCGCCAAAAAGGTCATCATCACCGCCCCGGCCAAGGAAGAAGACATTACCATCGTCATGGGCGTGAACCAGAACCAGTACGACCCGCAAAAACACCATATTGTGTCCAACGCCTCCTGCACCACCAACTGCCTGGCCCCGGTGGCCCTGGTGCTGCAGCGCAGTTTCGGCATCAAACTGGGCAATATGGTCACCATCCACTCCTACACCAACGACCAGCGTATCCTGGACATGGCCCACAAAGACCTGCGCCGGGCCCGCGCCGCCGCCTGCAGCATCATCCCCACCTCCACGGGCGCGGCCCAGGCCGTGGCCAAGGTCATTCCGGAGCTCAAGGGCAAATTCAGCGGCTATTCTTTGCGCGTGCCCACGCCTACGGTTTCCGTAGTGGATTTTTCCGGCATTCTGGAAAAGGAAACGGATACGGAAGGCCTGTTGGCCGCCCTGCGCCAGGCTGCTGAAACCGACCTCAAGGGCATTTTGGAATACAATGAAAAGCCCCTGGTTTCCATGGATTTCAAGGGCAATCCGGCCTCGTCCATTCTGGAATCTTCCTACACCACCGTGCAGGAAGGACACTTGGTCAAGGCCGTGGCCTGGTACGACAATGAATGGGGCTACTCCAACCGGGTCTGCGACCTGATCTGCCTTATGGCCGACAAGGGCCTGTAGCTTCGAAAACGCTGCGGAATCGGGGATAGTACTCTTCTGGTACAGACCCGGTCCGCAGCGTTTTTTGACGCAGCCGCGGAGGACCATGCGCTGTTGACCCCGGCCACCGTCGCATCCGGGGCGGCCACGCGCCGCGGATTTTGGCCCCTGGCAAGGAAAAAAACGCTGCGGAATCGGGGATAGTACTCTTCTGGTACAGACCCGGTCCGCAGCGTTTTTTGACGCAGCCAGGGGGCAAAAGCCGCGCGCGTGGCCGCCCCGGATATATATAAGTTAAAGGTTAGCGCTCAAAATACGTATACCCCCGCAACCCGTCCTCAAAGGCCTGCATAACGGCAAAACGCTCACTGGGCGTAATCCGCCCCTGGCGCACGGCCAGCTCTGCAGTGCTGCGCAGATCTTCCAGAATGCGGCGGGGGTCGTATTCCACATAGCTCAGGATGTCCGCCACGGAGTCGCCGCGGATTTCACGCACATATTCGTAGCTGCCGTCTTCGGCCACACGGATGGAAACCACGTTGGTGTCGCCCATGAGGTTGTGCAAATCGCCCAGAGTTTCCTGATACGCGCCTACCAGAAAGACGCCCAGATAGTATTCCTCGCCTTCGCGCAGGGGGTGCAGGTCCAGAGTGGGCTTCATGCCTTGTGGGTCGATAAAGTGGTCGATGCGGCCGTCCGAATCGCAGGTAATATCCGAGATGATGCCCTGGCGGGAAGGGAATTCCTTCAGCCGGTGCAGGGGCATGACCGGGAAGAGCTGGTCAATGGCCCAGGAGTCCGGCAGGGACTGGAACACGCTGAAATTGCCGTAATAGATGTCGGCCAGGCTCACGTCGATGTCGGCCAAGTCACGGGGCACGGTTTTGAGGCGGGTTTTTTCCTGGGCAATGCGCAGGATGATGGCCCAGAAGAAGCGCTCGGCCAGGGTACGCTGGCGCAGATTGACCCTTCCGGTAGAAAAGAGCTGGCGCATTTCGTCGCGGTAATAGATGGCGTCGTTGTAGCACTCCTGCAGATTGCGCAGGGTGATGCTGTTAAGGGTTTCGCGCAGATTGAGCACGGGTTCGGGCGTGCCTTCGGGCAGGTCTTCGGGCAGCTGCACCTCCTCCACAGTGCTCACGTCCAGGACGTTGAAGAGCAGCACGGAATAGTAGGCCACTGTGGCGCGGCCTGATTCCGTGATAATGTGGGGGTGGGGGACGTTTTCTTCGTCCAGGATGCTCATGATGGCTTCCACCACGTCGGTGCAGTATTCGTCCAGGGTGTAGTTGCGGGACGAAATGTAGTTGGTGTGGGAGCCGTCGTAATCCACGGCCAGGCCGCCGCCCAGGTCCAGATAGCCCATGGGCGCGCCCTCCTGCACCAGGCCCACATAGAGGCGCGCGCCTTCCATGACGCCGGTGCGGATGTCGCGGATGTTGGAAACCTGCGAACCCAGGTGGTAGTGCAGCAGTTTAAAGCAGTCCAGCATGTCGTGGGCCTTGAGGGTATCCACCACGTCCACCACCTGGGCCGGAGAAAGGCCGAAGGTAGAGCGCTCCCCGCCGGAATCCGTCCAGTGCCCGCCGGCCTTTACGGCCAGTTTGGCCCGCACGCCGATGTTGGGGCGCACATCCAGGGCCTTGCTGCGTTCCAGCAAGAGCCCCAGTTCGCCGGGCATTTCCAGCACAAAAAAGACGTTGAAGCCCAGACGCCGGGCCTGCAGGCCCAGGTCGATAAATTCCTCGTCCTTGTAGCCGTTGCAGACAATGCAGGCTTCGCGGTCGCGCATGAGAGAAACGGCGGCAATGAGTTCGGCCTTGGAGCCCACCTCCAGCCCGTGGTGGTAGGAAGGGCCGAACTGGGCGATCTTTTCCACCACCTGCTGCTGCTGGTTGACCTTGATGGGAAAGACGCCCCGGTAGCAGCCCGTGTAACTGAGGTTTTTAATGGCCTTGCGGAACGATTCATGGATATTGCTGATGCGCGAATCCAGGATGTTTTCCACCCGCAGAAGTACGGGCATATCGTAGCCGCGGTCGCGCAGCCCGGCGATGATTTCCGGAATGGACACCTGCGGCCCCTGGGGGCCCTGCGGGCAGATGACCACCTCGCCCGCGTCAGAAACGTCAAAATACCCTGCTCCCCAGTTGCGGATGCCGTAAAGCTCTATGGAGTCTTCCACCCGCCACTGCTGCAACGCGCGGTTCTTTGCCAATGCCTGCTCCTTGCCGCACGGATGCGCCGCGCGGACTTGTAAAAAAAGAAGCGTCATTATGCCGGTCCCGCCCGCAAAGTCAATACAAACCGATAATGGAAGCGCCACGGGCCTTGCGGGACGCCGGGCCGAACGGGCATTTGTCTTCGGGTTGATTTTTTGCCGTGGCTGCCCGCGGCAAAAAACCGTCAGGCACGGATATTGCTACCTTGCGGGCGTCCGCTCACGGCGGCCGGTTTTGCCGCCTGATATCCCGCAAGGAGCGTCCGTATGGAACTGCAATTTCGCGTCCGCAACAACGACCTGGGGCCGTTGCTGCCCACGTTTCAGGAAAGGGTCAACGCCATGCTGCCCGTAAACCGGGCCGAAACCGCCGGGCAGGGAGCCGAAACCGCCGCCGCCCCGGCTCTGCCGCCAGCCGCGCCGGAAACCCCGCACATGCTCAACACGGCAGAACTGCGCGCCGCTCTGGCCGATGTGGAAGCCCAGGCCCAGGCCCACAGCCGGGAGCTGGCCGAGGTTCACTCCGGCCTCAACGCCCAGCGCGTGGCCCGGCTGCTGGACCTGCTGGAGTAGCGTTGCGTCAGGCGACACACGGCCTTTACGTCTCGGCAAAAGCCCGCCGCGCACCGGGCAATTTTCACCCAGGGACGTGCCGCATTGCAATGCCTTGACGGTTGCATACGCAGACGCCCGCCGCAGAGGCGCAAGCGTAACTACAGCCGTTACAACGAAGAAGGTTACGGGGCAAAACAGCAGCGCTGGCTGCGGATGCAGACAGCGCCCCTATGTATTTGCGCGGCTAAGCGCCGGAACGAGCGGGCCCGTAACCTTTGAGCAGACATATTCTCAAAGGTTCCCTGTTCTAGAGCAGTTAGCGAATGAAATGAGCTAACTGCTCTGCAAGGATTTTCTTGAAAATCCTTGCCACGAAATGCGAGAAGGCAGGTTTTTGCCTGCCGTAATCGAGCATTTCAAGTGTTAAATGCTCTAAAGATCCAGGCTCAGGCCCACGGGGCAGTGGTCCGAACCGTAGACGGCGTCTTCTATCCAGGCGTCGCGCACGGCCGGGGCAAGCTCCTGCGAAACAAAAAAGTAGTCGATGCGCCAGCCCACGTTTTTTTCCCGCGCGCGGCTTTTGTAGGACCACCAGGAATAGTGCCCCGGCTCCTCGCCATGCACCTGGCGGAAGGTGTCCACATAGCCCATGGCCGTGAAGCGGTCCAGCACGGCGCGCTCTTCGGGCAGAAAGCCCGTGCATTTGACGTTTTGTTTGGGTCGGGCCAGGTCCACAGCTTTGTGAGCAATGTTAAAATCCCCGCAGACCACTATGGGCTTGCTCTTGCGGCAGGCCTCGGCATAGGCGAAAAACGCCTCAAAAAAACCCATCTTGTAAGGCAGCCGCTTAAAGCGCCCCGTGGGTTTGCCGTTTTCGTCCAGCTCTTCAGCCCCGCCGTTGGGGAAATAGCCGTTAAAAAAATGAAAATGCGGAAACTCCAGGTGCAGCAGGCGGCCTTCGCCCTGAAATTCAGGCTGGGGCAGCTCCACGCTGACCCGCTGGGGCGCAAGGCGGCTGAACACGGCCACGCCGGAATAGCCTTTTTTGACCGTGCTGGAGGCCCAATGCGCCTCCCAGCCTTCGGGCCGACGCAGGTCTTCGTCCAGCTGGTCCGGATGGGCCTTGGTCTCCTGCAGGGCCACCACCTGGGCGTCCGTGCGGCGAAACCAGTCCCAGGCCTCCTTGCCGGCCACAGCCCGCAGGCCGTTCACATTCCACGATACAAGTTTAAGCAGCATACGTTCCTCCGTGGCGCAGCATAGCCGGGCCACAGCCGGCGGGCAAGGGGCGTCGCCATTGCTTCCGTCACGGTTCTGGTTTATATGAGGAAGGGAAAGGAGTCGGTTATGGAAAATCTGCCCATTCGTCGCGCCATCCTGAGCGTCACGGACAAAAGCGGTCTGGTGGATCTGGCCACCTTCCTCACTTCCAGGGGGGTGGAGCTGGTTTCTACCGGCGGCACGCAAAAGGCCCTGGAGGCCGCGGGCCTGCCCGTCACGGCCGTGAGCACGGTCACCGGCTTTCCGGAAATTCTGGGCGGCCGCGTCAAAACTCTGCACCCCAAAATCCACGCCGGCATTCTGGCCAGCAAGGACGACCCCGCCCATATGCAGACCCTTACGGAAAAAGGCATCCGCCCCTTTGACCTGGTCTGCGTCAACCTCTACGACTTTGCCGGCGCGGTGGAGCGCAACCTCTCGCTGGAGGACGCCGTGGAGGAAATCGACATCGGCGGCCCCTGTATGCTGCGCGCCGCCGCCAAAAATTTTCACAGCGTGCTGGTGCTGTCCTCGCCCCAATGGTACGGCGCCGCCATGGACGAGCTGCGCAACAAGGACATGAACGTGGGCCTGGAGTTCCGGCAGATTATGGCATCACGGGCTTTTGAGGCCACCTCGCGCTACGACGCGCTCATCACTTCCTATCTGCGGCCGTAAAAGCAGGGGCGGCCAGGGCCGCCCTTTTTTTGCGCCCGGCAGACACCTAACCGAGGAGCTTCCCATTCCCAAGCCAGAAGGCAACGTGCAGGGCCTCAAACCCAGCCAGCTTACCGCGCTCAACCGGCTGTTCAACCGCCGCTTTCCCGCAGCGGACGTCTACACGCCGGAGCAGGCCCGTGAAATCGCCCTGCTCTCCCGCGCGCTGGGCCGGCAGCTGGGCCTGCTTATCGACCGCAAAGGCCGGGTGCAGACCGTGCTGGTGGGCGAGGCCGGCAGCATCCTCATCCCCCAGCTTGCGCGCGGCCGCAGCGGGCAGGAGCGTTTGCGCGGCCTGCGCCTGCTGCACACCCACCTGACCCCCGAAGGCGTCAGTCAAGAAGACCTTATGGACCTGCTTTTCCTGCGGCTGGACGCGGTTATCGCCCTCAGCGTCAATCCCGCCGGCGAGCCCATACAGTGGCAGGCGGCCCATCTGCTGCCCCGCGCCGTGGAAGGTCTGCCCTACCATTTGAGCGCGCCCCAGGCCTGGACGCGCACGGCGGCCGACTTTGCCGCCACGGCACAGGCCCTGGAAGACGAACTGGCGCGCGTGGCCGCCGTGGGCCGCGAGGCAGCCAACACCCCGCGCGCCCTGCTGGTTTCTGTTTCCGCCCTGCCCCGGCTAGTGCAGGAGCGCAACCTGGACGAACTGGCGGCTCTGGCCCACACGGCCGGGCTGACCGTGGCCGGGCGCATGGTGCAGCGCGTAACCCAGGTCAATCCGCGCCTTATTCTGGGCAAGGGCAAAGTGGCGGAGCTGGAGGTGCAGGCCCTGCAGGGCCGGGCGGACATGCTGGTTTTTGACGGCGAGCTGGCCCCGGCCCAGCTGCACAACCTGGCGGACATCACCGAGCGCAAGGTCATGGACCGCACCCAGCTCATTCTGGATATTTTTGCCCAGCACGCCGTAACCCGCGCGGGCAAGCTGCAGGTGGAGCTGGCCCAGCTGCGTTACACCCAGCCCCGTCTGGTGGGCAAAAACCGCGCCATGGATAGGCTCATGGGCGGCATTGGCGGCCGCGGCCCCGGTGAAACCAAGCTGGAGACAGACCGCCGCAAAATCCGAGAACGCATGGCCCGCATCCGCACCGCGCTGGACCAGCTGCGCCGGCAACGGGCCTTCACCCGCGCCCGGCGCGCGCGCCAGGGCCTGCCCGTAGCCGCGCTGGTGGGCTACACCAATGCGGGCAAATCCACCCTGCTCAACACCCTGACCCGCTCAGAAGTGCTGGCCGAAAATAAACTTTTCGCCACGCTGGACCCCACCACCAGAAGGCTGCGCTTCCCCGCCGCGCGCGAACTGGTCCTGGCTGACACCGTGGGCTTTATCCGCAACCTGCCAAAAGAACTGACGGAGGCCTTTCAGGCCACTCTGGAAGAACTGGAATCCGCAGACCTGCTGCTGCATGTGGCCGACGCCGCCCACCCAGATCTGCTGCAGCAGATAGCCGCCGTGGAAGACACCCTGACGCAGATGGACCTGGACCGCGTGCCCCGCCTGCTGCTGCTCAACAAATGGGACCAGCTCGCCGCCCCAGCCCGTGCGCAGCTGGCCGACGCCCTGCCCCAGGCCCTGCCCCTTTCGGCCCACAGCGGCGAAGGCCTGCCTGCCCTGCTGGACGCCCTGGAGCTGCGCCTGCTGCACCCGGCCCACGCGCTTGTGGTCCCGCAGGGGCAAACCCCTCAGGCCTGAACCCCACTACGCCCGGGAGGCTGCCGCGGCAACAATTCCGACTGGCCTCAGATCCCCCCGGCGTCTTCTGCCTTCGCAGAGTCCTGCGCGGACAAGCCTGCTCTGCATGTGGCAGCGACAAGCGGGGAAGGCCGCGCGTGCGCTGCCCGCGCATTCGCCCAAGGTTGTTAAACGCACAGGCTCAGAACTACCGAGTGCAAAACAAAGCGGACAAAGCCGCTGTTGTCGCTCCGGTTGAACATTTCCCTCCCAGGGGCTATCCTCCCTCAAAGCCAGAGGAGGCAAGCCAATGCAAGTATTAATCATCCTTTCCAGCAATGTTCCGGAAATTAAGTGGAACGCCGTGCGCTTCGGCAATTTTTTGCTCAATGCGGGCGAAGAGGTCACGCTTTTTCTTAACGGCGCTGGCGTTGACCTGTATGAGGGCGATTCCGCCCAGTTTCCCATTGCGGAGGAAGCAAAAAAATTTGCCCTGAGCGACGGCGCCATAGCCGCCTGAGGAAAGTGCATGATCGTCCACGGGGTGGACGAAAGCGAGCACGTCAGACAGTCCAGCATGAAGGCTCTTTACGAAGAGGTCAAAAAAGCCGACAGGATATTGAACTATTAGGATAAATTATTTCGCTACCTGTGGTAAGCGACAACGCGGGGAAGGCTGGAAATAGGTAAAACGTACTCTTCAAAATCAACATGCTCTGGCGCGACATACCCTTGGGCATATTCGTTCAGAAATAAAATGCGTAAAGCGTGTATTGCCTTTGTAAAATGCATTCTCAAAGGCAATACACGCTCTTTTCTGCGCGCAGCCGCGCATACAGACAGCAGTTGTGTCCGCGCCGACGCTAAAACGTGATGACCACCTGTTCGCTGTCGGGCGCACTGCGGCGGGCTATGTCGCCCAGGCACCAGGCCTCCAATTCAAAGGCGCGGATGCGTCCCACGGCCTCCTCGGCCTGATCTGCGGGCAATACCAGCACATAGCCAATACCAGCATTAAAAATCTGTAATATTTCCGGCCAGGTAAGACCACCGGCCGTCTTGAGCCAGTGGAAGACCGGGGGCATCTGCCAGTTGCCGAAGTGGATGCGGGCCTCCACCTGGCCGGGCAACACGCGGGGGATGTTGTCGTAAAAGCCGCCGCCCGTGATGTGCGCCATGCCCTTGATGTTCAGGTCGCGCAAAAGGGAGCGCACCACCTCCACATAGATGGTGGTGGGGGCAAGCAGCACCTCGCGCACGCTGGCCGCTGCGCCGGGCAGAGTATCGTCCGGGCCAAGGCCGCTCTGGGCCAGAATTTTGCGCACCAGGGAATACCCGTTGGAATGCAGGCCGGAAGAAGCTATGCCCACAATCTTGTCGCCCACCTGGATGCTGGAACCGTCGATAAGCCGGGCGTTGTCTACAAGGCCCACGCAAAAGCCCGCCAAATCGTATTCGCCGGGACCGTACATATCAGGCATTTCGGCAGTTTCGCCGCCCAAAAGGGCACAGCCCGCCCGGCGGCAGCCTTCGGCCACGCCGCCCACCACGGTCTGGGCCGTATCCACGTCCAGCTTGCCAGTGGCAAAATAATCCAGGAAAAACAGCGGCGTCGCGCCCTGGACCAGAATGTCGTTGACGCTCATGGCCACCAGGTCGATGCCTACGGTATCGTGTTTGTTACAGGCAAAGGCCAGCTTGAGCTTGGTGCCCACGCCGTCCGTAGAGGCTACCAGTACAGGTTCGGCCATGCCGGTGAGATCAGGACGGAACAGCCCGCCGAATCCGCCTATGTCCGAGATGACGCCCCGGGTCTGGGTGCTCTGCACCAGATCCTTGATGCGCGAAACCAGGGCATTGCCCGCTTCGATGTTGACGCCCGCCTGGGCATAGGCTTTTGCGCGTTCGCTGGACATCCGTCCCTCCTTACTTCTTGACCAACCTTAGCAGATTTCAGCGCAAACCCCAAGCCTCTTTTTGGGCGAACCCGCCCCGCTTTTTTCATGGACCGACGCGCCCCCTGCTGCTATTCTGCCTTCAAGACCGGAGTGTGCCCATGCTTCTGTTTGCAGCCTTCCGCAAATTCCCGCGCCTGAGCGGCGGGCTCTTCCTGGCCCTGCTGGGTGCAGGCCCGACCCTGGCCGCCGCTGCCGCGCCAGACGCGCTCCCTCGTACCGCACAGGAATACCGCGCCCCCGTGAACGCAGAGGTGCTGCGGGCGCAGCCCACCGCCGCCACGCCGACAGCAGGCGCAGAAAAGGCCGCCCGCAGCGCAGCACCACTTGCCTTGCAGCCTGCCCCGCCGCAGGTAAACGGGACTCAGGCAGGCCTGCCCCCAGCGGCGTCTCCGCCGCAGACGGATCGGGCTCCGACGGATCTGCCCCAGGCAGACCTGCCCCCCAACGCCCCGCAACAAACAGGCCAGCGGCCCGCTGATCCTTCCCAGACGGACTGGCCCCAGACGGACTGGCCCCAGACGGACTGGCCCCAGACGGACTGGACAGAAGAAGACGCGCAGACGCAGGGCACAGCGGATTTGCAGGGAAGCAACTTTTCAGACCAGGGGCAGGTCCGCCAGTGGCGTGATCCGCAAAGCGGGGACAGCATCACCTCAGTGACGCCGCCCCACCAGCCGCAGCAGCAGAACCCCAACTTTCTGTTCATCGCGCCGCAGATCTACCCGCAAATGCCTTACGGCCCAGACGGCCAGAGGCCCCAGCCCCTTCCGCCCGGATGGAACGCGCCGGGGCATTCCGGCCGACCCGGCGGCCCCGGCCACAACGGCCCGAACCGGCACAGAGTGCCGGGCCATGGCGCGGGCCCCCAAGGCGGCGGTTTCTACGGCCATGACGCACAGGGTTTTGTACCCCACGCCCGGCCCGGCGACCCGTCGTCTTCCCGGCCACAGGGCGGTCCCGGCCACAAGGGCGCGGGCCAGGACTCCGGATACCGGGACTTCGGCGCTGACCGCCCCGGCGGGAACAGCGGCGCGGCACACGGCGGCTACAACGGCCCCAGCCAACACGAAGACCGCCGCCCGTGGTCGTCCACGCGCCACCGGCCGCCCCCCCAGGGTTCCCTGCGGCAATAACCACCGGCATGGAGGAGAAATATATGCAGGCACTGCTTTGGGAAGGCCGACCGGACAAATCCGTGGTTTGCCGCCTCTGCGCCCAGGCCTGTCGCCTCAAACCGGGCGAAAAGGGCCTTTGCGGCGTGCGGGTCAACCGTGATGGGGGCATGGTTACGCTGGTGGGCGATGTGGTCACCTCCGTGAGCCTCGACCCCATGGAAAAAAAGCCTCTCTACCATTTTTTGCCCGGCACGCGCACCTTTTCCGCAGGCAGCGCAGGCTGCAATTTTTCCTGTCGCTTCTGCCAGAACGACGGCATTTCCCAACTGCCCGCCGATGGCCGCATACCCGGCAAGCGGGCCATGCCCGAAGACCTGGTGGCCTTGGCGCGCGAATACGGCACGCCCAGCATGGCCTTTACCTACAATGAACCCACAGTTTTTTTCGAGCTGGTCTACGCCACGGCAGGCTTGGCCGTGGACCGCGGCCTGCGCTGCCTGCTGGTGAGCAACGGATTTATGTCGCAGGACTGCCTGCGTGCTCTGGAGCACCGCATCTGCGCCGCCAATATCGACATCAAGAGCTTCAGCGACCGCTTCTACCGCCACTACTGCCATGCCCGCCTGCAGCCCGTGCTGGATTCCTGCAAAAGAATAAAGGAGATGGGCTGGTGGCTGGAGGTGACCACCCTGGTCATCCCCGGCGTCAATGACAGCCCCGACGAACTAGGCCGCCTGGCCGCCTTTATCCACGACGAACTGGGACCGGACACGCCCTGGCACATTTCTGGCTTTCATGGAGCCTACCTCATGGCCGACCATCCTTCCACACCCCTCGCAACCCTGGAGCAGGCCTGGCGTCTGGGCCGCCAAACCGGCCTCAACTACGTCTACATCGGCAACGCCGCCAGCGCCGTGGGCGCCAATACCTTCTGCCCGCACTGCGGCGCGCTCGTGGTGGAACGCGCGGGCTACGCCGTGCGCCTGCACGGGCGCAACGGGCTGTGCCCGGCCTGCGGTGCGCATCTGGCTGGGGTGTGGTCATGATCCTTGTTTATACCGGCGACGGCAAAGGCAAGACCAGCGCCTGCATAGGGCAGGCCGTGCGCGCCTTGGGGCAAAATCTGGCTGTGGCCTTTGGGCAGTTTATGAAACGCGACGGTCAGGCCGGCGAACAGGCCATGCTGGCGCAATGGCTGGGACCGCGCTTTATGGCCGGCGGGCCGGGCTTTCTGCGGCGGGAGGAAGACCGCCCCGCCCACCGCGAAGCCGCCCTGCGCGTGCTGCAGTGGGCTCAGAAGCAACTGGAAAACGTGGACCTGCTGGTGCTGGACGAAACCCTCTACGCGCTCAAAGCCGGCGTGCTCACCCGCGAGGAAGTGGAAGAACTGATTGCCCTGGCCCGCGCGCGCGGGCGGCATTTGGTCCTCTCCGGCCGCAACGCCCCGGACTGGCTGGTGGATACGGCAGATCTGGTCACTTCCATGACCGAAATCAAACACCCCTGGCGCACCGGCGTCACTGCCGCGGCCGGAATTGAGTATTAGGGCCCGGCGGTGCAGGCGTATAGCCCCGCCTGTCCGTAACGAGAAGGCCCGTCCTCGACAGATAATTTTCTGAAATATAATGAATTATCACAACTTCCAGGCCGCAAAAACCGCTGCTTCCACGCAGAACGGCAGAGGGCGAGCCCTGTGACCTGGGGGCAAAGGATTTTTAGCGCGCTTTCAGGCTGAAAGTGCGCTAGATGTAGTGTTTCAATAGGTTGTTCACCCTCCCCAAATCGGTAAAGCTGGAGTTAACAGACAACAGCAAACCGAGAGGGGGAAAGGGTGAACAGCCATAAGAATGCCAAACTGACGGTTCGTAGTCGAGAAGAAATGGTGCGCCG